>JBFXGQ010000155.1:0-8681 GCA_050177915.1 Pseudodonghicola sp.
GCTGGAGATCGGGCTGATCACCCCGCCGGTGGGGATGAACGTCTTCATCATCAACTCGGTGGCGGGGCGCGATGCGCCGGTGCACACGATCTTCCGGGGCGTGCTCAACTTCCTCGTCGTCGACATTCTGGTCTTCGCGCTGATCGCGCTGGTGCCGGCGATCTCGCTGCTGCTGCCGAATACGCAGTGGTAGCGGCCGGGGCAGGCCGCGGGGCCGGGCTCAGCGGGCGGCGGCGCCGATCTGGCGGGTGCAGCTCAGCAGCGCCTCCAGCACCGGCGTATGCGGGCCGCGGTGCAGGGTGACCAGCCCGACGTCGTGGCCCGGGCGCGGCGTCTTCAGCGGCACTGCGGTCAGGGCGCGCCCCTTGGTCAGGAACTCGGCGATATCGCCGGGCAGCACGGTCAGCCAGTCGCCGCTCTCGACCAGGGCGACCATCGCCAGGGTCGAGTTCGAGGCGATCTGCGCCGCCGGCGCCACACCGGCGCGGGCGAAACAGCCGTCGATGATGCGGCGGTTCTGCATGTCCGGCGTCAGCAGGCACATGCGCTGGCCGTCCAGCTCCTCCCAGCCGAGCTCTCGGCGCCCGGCGAAGGCCGAACCGCGCCGGCAGACCAGCCGGTAGCTTTCCTCGTAGAGCGGCGTGGTGCCGAGCCGGCCGGGCGTCAGCCCGTCGATATAGGTCAGGCCGGCGTCGGTCTCGTGGCTCTCCAGCATGCGCAGGATGTCGGAGGCGGGGCGCGACAGCAGGGTCAGCCGCACATTCGGATGGCGGGCGCCATAGCGGGCGGCCAGCCGGGCGGCGAAGGACAGCGCGGTGGGGATCACCGCCAGCCGCAGGTCGCCGGCCAGTCCGCCGCGGCTGCTGCGCATCTCGTCGCGCAGCTGGCGGGTGTCGCCGACGATGCGCCGGGCCCAGCGTAGCGCGTTCTCGCCTTCGCGGGTCAGCCCGCCGTAGCGCGAGCCGCGGCGCACCAGCTGCACGCCGAGCTGACCTTCGAGCTGGCGGATGCCCGAGGACAGGCTGGGCTGGGTGATGCCGAGACTGCTGGCGGCGCGGCTGAAATGTTCCTCGCGCGCGAGCGCGATCAGCATTTCCAGCTTGTTGAGCATTTCGGGGGCCTGTGTTTGGGGCCTGTGTTTGGCGCCTGTGTTCGGGGCCTGTGTTCGATCGGAAGGGGAGCGGCGACGGGCCGGGGCAGATCGCCCCGGCCCGCGCCCGTCCGGTCACTCGCCCGGGACGGCCTGAAGCTCGGGCTCGTCGTGGTGGTGATGCTCCTTCACCGGGCGCATCAGCAGGTTGGCGAAGAAGGCGACCACCAGCAGCGCCGCCATGCAGTACATGGTGGTGTTGTAAAGGCTCGGCGTCGGGTCGATGGTGCCCGCCGGCGCGATCTCCATCAGCTTGGCGATGGTCACGGTCTTGGCCGCCACCAGCTGGTCCAGCTGGGCGATCGGCGCGCCGAACTTGTCGGCGAAGGCGGCCGGGTCGACGCGCGGCGCCAGGTCCTGGATCGCGTTGGTCACCGACATCTGCCTGAGCGAGGTGATCGCCAGCGGCCCCAGCACGCCGGCGGTCGACCAGGCGGTCAGCAGCCGCCCATGGATGCCGCCCACATGCATGGTGCCGAACATATCCGCCAGATAGGCCGGGATGGTGGCGAAACCGCCGCCGTACATCGAGAAGATGATCATCGTCGCGGCATAGAAGCCGATCAGATAGATCAGTGCCGGATTGGTCGCCACGGCCGAGGCGAAATAGGGGATCGACAGATAGAGCACGGTGCCCAGCACGAAGAAGATCATGTAGGTGGCCTTGCGCCCGATGTAATCCGAGGTCGAGGCCCAGAAGAACCGCCCCACCATGTTGAAGACCGAGATCATCAGCACGTAGGTCGAGGCGAAGCCGGCGGTCACGATCAGCGGCATGCCGGTGCCGAAGATCTCGGACATCATGGTCTTGGCGACGCCGATCACGCCGATGCCGGCGGTCACGTTGAAGCACAGCATGATCCACAGCTGCCAGAACTGCGGCGTCTTCAGCGCCTGATCGATATGCACGTTGTTCTGGGTGACCAGGCCCGAGGCCACCGGCTTCGGCGTCCAGCCGGCGGGCTTCCAGCCCTCGGGCGGCACCCGGTACTGGAAGGCGGCGAGGATCATCACCACGAAATAGACCACGCCCAGGGTCAGGAAGGTCTGCGCCGCGCCGGTGTTGCCGGTACCGACGACATAGACGCCGGCCTCGCCGCCGAAGCTGGCGGCCTGGGCGGCGCTGGCCACCACCACCTCGACCTTGCCGGCGGCGGTCTCGGCGAAGACGCGGCCACCCTCGACCACGGTCGCCACCGCCTCCTTGGCGCCGAGGAACTCGGGCGCCTTCTGATAGAGACCCAGCAGCCAGCCCTTGACCGGCGCCGCGATCATCGCGCCGCCGCCGAAGCCCATGATCGCCATGCCGGTGGCCATGCCGCGCCGGTCGGGGAACCAGCGGATCAGCGTCGACACCGGCGACACATAGCCCAGCCCCAGCCCGCAGCCGCCCAGCACGCCATAGCCCAGATAGATCAGCCAGAGCTGATGCGAGGCGATACCGAAGGAGCCGATCATGAAGCCGCCGCCCCAGCAGAAGGCCGCGACCACGCCCACCATGCGCGGGCCGACCTCTTCCAGCCATTTGCCGGCGAAGGCGGCGGACAGGCCGAGGAAGACGATCGCCACCGAGAAGATCCAGACCACTGAGCTGAGGCTCCAGTCATCGGCGGCCGGGGCCACCACGCCCAGCTGGCGCGTCAGCGCCGGGTTGAACACCGACCAGGCGTAGACCGAGCCGATGCACAGATGGATGGCGATCGAGGCCGGCGGGACCCGCCAGCGGTTGAAGCCGGGTTCGGCGACGATGTGGTCCTTGTAGAGAAACCCCAGCGCGCCGTCGGAACGGGCAGTGCTCATGTCGTAATCTCCTCCTCCTGTGGCGGGGCCGGGCTGCGGTCTCCTCCCGTGCGCCGGTCCCTTGGCGGCATGCGACGGCATGCCACGCTGGGATGAAGGCGGTCGACGGCTTGCTCTGTCAAGAAGAAGTTATAAATATATCAATGGGTTAACTTGTCATTTCGTCCATGATCAGACGGCCGGAGGGGCGCGGACGGGACATTCTGTCCGACGCTGCCGCAGGGCAGGCCGAAATCTGGACATTTTGTCCCGATCAGGCGGCTTTGACGGTATCGGTGGCGGGCAGCACGATGCGGAACGCCGTGCCCTCGCCGGGGGTGGAGGTGACGTCGATGCGGCCGCCGGCGCGACTCACCAGCTGCTGGCTGATCGACAGGCCCAGACCGGTGCCCTGCGCCTGTTTGGTGGTGAAGAAGGGGTCGAAGATCCGCCGCAGCACCTCGGGCGCGATGCCGGTGCCGGTATCGGCGACGGTGATCGCCACCGCCGGCCGGTCGCCATCGCGGACATCCGCCACGCTGAGGCTCAGCCGGCCGCCGCCCGCCATCGCATGCACCGCATTCAGGATCAGGTTGACCATCACCTGCTGCAGCTCGGTGCGCGCCATCAGCACCTCGCGGCTGCTGTCGTCGCGGAAGTCGGTGGCGATCCCGGCGGCCTCGGTCTGGTGGCGCGTCAGCACCAGACAGTCGCGCGCCACCTCGGCCGGAGAGATGACATTGGCGGCGCCGGAATAATCCTCCGGCCGGGCGAATTGCAGCAGCCGCGAGACGATGACGCCGATGCGATAGACCTGATCGTCGATCAGGCGGAATTCGGTCTCAACCCGATCGGCGGCCTCGCCCAGCATGGCGCGGGCGACCTCCAGATTGCCCTGGATCACCGCGATGGGGTTGTTGATCTCATGCGCCACGCCGGCGGTGATCTCGCCCACGGCGGCCAGCTTCTCCGACATGATCAGCCGCTCGGTGGTGCGCTCCAGCTTGCGGTTGGCGGCGCGCAGGTCGCGGGTGCGCGCCTCGACCTTCTGCTCCAGGCTCTCGGCCCAGTCGCGCAGCTGGCGGTCGCGCTCCTGCAACTGGTCCAGCAGGTGGTCCAGATGGCTGGCGACCTGGGCGATCTCGCCGGTCGCGTCGCCGACCCGGTTGCGCGCGTCCAGCGCGCCGGCCTCGACCTGGGCGATGGTCTGGGTCATCCGCTCCAGCGGCAGAAAGATCCGCCCGGCCCAGCGCAGGAAGATCGGCACCGACAGCGCCGCGATCAGCAGGAAGGCCAGCGTCAGCGTCAGCACCGAAGCGGTCTTGGCCTGCTGGAACGGCGCCTCGAGGAACCCGACATAGAGCATGCCGACCCGCGCGCCATGGCTGTCGAGGATCGGCTCATAGGCCGAGATGTACCAGTCGTTGACCACGAAGGCGCGGTCCAGCCAGGTGGCGCCGTCGCCCAGCACCCGCGCGCGCACCGCCGCCGACACCCGGGTTCCCAGCGCGCGGACATTCTCGAACAGCCGCACGTTGGTCGACACCCGCACGTCCTCAAGGAACAGCGTCGCGGTGCCCTGGCTGCCCTCGGGCAGGCTCTGTTCGCGGTAGACCAGCGCGTTGATGGTGTCGATGAAGCGCAGGTTGCGGTTCAGCAGCAGCCCGCCGACCAGCGCCGCGGGGGTGCCGTCGGGCAGGGTGACGGCGGCGGCCGAATGGATGATCATGCCGCGATCCTCGACGTCGCGGTCGGTGGGCTGGGCGTTGCGGGTGGGCACCAGCGGGATCGCCGCGCGCTCCGCCAGCCCCTCGGCCAGCGCCTCCAGCCGGGCCGGGCCGACCACGTCCACAGCGCTCTGCCAGCGGCCGGCCAGCGCGCCGGCGATCACCGGCCAGTCTGCGGGAACAAAGCCCGCGGGCGCGTCGCTGCCGTCGGTGAGATAGAGGAAATCGAGATCGAGCAGCGCCCGGTTCCGGGCCAGCAGCGCCGCCAGCGCCGCCGGATCCGTCAGCGCCTCGCGCAGCGCCACCGATTGCGCCACCGCATCCAGCCGCTCGCCCGAGGTCTCCAGCAGCCGGGCGAGGTACTGGTCGGCGATGGTCAGGTCGCCGTTCACCTTGGTGATCAGCAGCTGGTCGATCTTGCCGGACCAGCGCCACATGGTGCTGCCCAGCATCAGCGGCAGCAGCACCAGCATCGGCAGCAGCGCGATGACCAGCAGCCGGACCCGGACCGAGCTGACGCGGCGTGCCGCCTTGACCACCTCAGAGCCCCCAGGCCGCGCATTTGCGGTCGATGGTCTTGCGCGACACTCCCAGCCGCCGCGCCGCCTCGGCCCGGTTGCCGCCGACCGCCTCCAGCGCGCGCAGGATCTCGCGCCGTTCCACCGCGTCGAGCGGTTCGATACAGTCCGGCCCGGGGCTGACCGGCGCCAGCGTCTCCAGCGGGAAGCGGCCGAAGATCAGCGAGCGTTCGATGAAATTGCGCAGCTCGCGGATATTGCCGGGCCAGTCGTGGCGCAGCATCGCCGCCCGGGTGGTGCCGTCGATCTCCGGCGGCGGCAGGCCCAGACGGGCGCCGATCTCGGTCAGGAACAGCGCGGCCAGCTGCAGTACATCGGCGTCGCGCTGCGCCAGCGGCGGCATATGCACCTCAAGCACGTTGATGCGGAACAGCAGGTCGGGGCGGAACCGCCCCTCGGCCACCAGATCCTCCAGCGGCCGGCTGCTGGCGAGGACAAAGCGCAGGTCCAGCTGCACGCTGCGTTCGGTGCCGACCGGGCGCACGATGCCGTCCTCCAGCACCCGCAGCAGCGCCGCCTGCGCCGCCGGCCCCAGCTCTCCCACCTCGTCGAAGAACACGGTGCCGCCCTGGGCCGAGGCCAACAGCCCCTCGCGCGCGCCCTGGGCACCGGGAAAGGCGCCGGCGGCATGGCCGAACAGCTCCATCTCGATCAGCTCGGCCGGGATCGAGGCGCAGGGGATCGGCACGAAGGGGCCGGCGGCGCGGCGCGAGGCGGCGTGCAGATGCCGCGCAGCGACCTCCTTGCCGGTGCCGGAGGCGCCGGTGACCAGCACCGGCGTGTCGATATCCTTGATCCGGTCCAGCATGGCGCGGATGTCGCGGATCGGGCCGGAGCCGCCGATCAGCTGATGCCGCCGCTTGCGGCCGATGTCGGTGCTCTCCAGCTCGCGCCGCAGCAGCATGTTCTCGCGCCGCAGCTCGGCCATCTGCACGCAGCGGCGCACCGCGTTCATCAGCTGGTTGGAGCGGAACGGCTTCAGAACGAAATCCGCGGCCCCCGCCCGCATCGCCGCGATGGCGGTCTCAAGATCGGCATAGGCGGTGACCATGATGGTATCGGTAAAGCCGCCGCGGGCGCGCTGTTCGCCCAGCCAGTCGATGCCCTTCTGTCCCGGCATGATGTTGTCGAGGTTCATCACGTCGAAATGCCGTTCGGCCAGATGGCGGTTGGCGGCCTCGGTAGCGGCGGCCTCGACCACGCTGCGGCACCAGGGCGTGAGCGTCTTGACCAGAAAGTTCCGCATCCCCGGCTCGTCATCGACGACCAGAATGCTCGACCGGCTCAGGCTGTCGGCAAGCGTCGCCTCCAGACCGTCCTGCATGAACCGCTTCCTCCCGTTTGCTCCTCCGCGCGGCATCCTTGCACAACCGGTGCGCGCATGCAGCCCCTTTCGCAGGCCGCGGTGCGGGGAGGGGCCGGTGCGCTCAGTCGGCCATAGGGGCGGCCGTCAGATCCAGCAGGATCGGCCCGCCGTCATCCGCAGGCGCCGCAGGGCGTCCCGGGAACGGGGCGAGGGCCGCGGTGGTGGCGGTCCTCGGCGACCAGCCGGGGGCGTCGGCCTCGGGCGCCACCGCCCAGGCCACCAGCGGCGCGCCGCTGGCCTCCTGCCCGGCGCGCCACAGGCGCAGGATGCTGTCCTGTCCCGGCGCGCGCAGCGTCGCATCGGCGGGGCGGGCGGCGCGGAAGGCCGCGGGTGCGGTGGCGCCGCGGTTCGGCTGGCCGGTCAGATCCTCGCGCAGGGCGGCCAGCACCGTCAGCACATCCGGGGCAGGCACCTGTTGCCAGCCGCTGGCGATCAGCCGCCGGGCGATCGCCGTCTCGGTCGCGCCGGAGGAGACCACGGCGACCGGCGGCAGCGCCTCGCCGCTGAGGGTGACGACCTCCAGCGGCAAGCGGTCGGTGCCGAGGGCGGCGCGCAGGTCGGCGATGACGGCGGGCGGCTGCGCGGCGCGTTCCGCCGGGCTCGGGCGGTGGTGCAGGGCCAGCCAGCCGGCCGCAGCGAAACAGGCAGCCATCGCCGCGATGCCGGCGGCGCGGCGGGCGGCGGTGGCTATGGCGGCTGTGGGTGGCCGTCGCACGCCCTCGGCGACGGCCAGGCCGATCACCATCCAGATCGCCCCCACCACCCAGCCGTTCAGCACGTCGGACAGGAAATGTTCGACCAGATAGATGCGCGTCAGGCCGATACCGAGGGCGAGGCCGACGCCGCCGACGATGGCGGTGGTGGGGCCGATGATCCGCTCGCGCCAGAGCATCAGCGCCAGGCTGCCGTAGAGCGCGACAGAGATCGCCGCATGGCCGGAGGGGAAGCTGTTGGAGGTTTCGAGGAAATAGGCCAGCTCGGGCCGCGCCCGGCCGAAGGCGAGCTTGAGCAGGGTGACCGTCACCGAATCGCCCAGCACCGCCACGGCCAGCCCGAGCGCGGCGGCGCGGCGACCGAAGAGGGCAAGGCCCGCGACCGCCCCCGCCGCCACCAGCGCCGCCACCGGCACCCGGCCCAGCTGGGTGACCCAGGCCGCCAGCGTCAGCCCGGCCGGCGACCAATAGGCATGCGCGAGGTTCGAGACCCGCTGGTCCAACGCTGCGGTGCCCGGCACCAGCGCGAGATCCAGCGCGCCGTCGACCAGCAGCCCGACCAGATAGGCCAGCAGCAGGGCGATGCCGGTGGCCAGCAGGCCGCCACCATGGCCGGGGTCGAGCCGGTGGGCGATGACGCCCGCGGCGCCGGGATGCCGGGCGGCGAAGCGCTGCACCGGCGGCCAGAGCGCGGCACGCTGACGCAGCGCCGACAGCGCCGCCCGCAGCAGCGGCGCGCCGCGCCGGGCCTGCCGGGTGACGATCCAGGTCACCAGGATCACCGCCGCCAGCAGCCCCAGCGGCGGGATCAGCCGCGGCAGATAGGGGGTGAGCCGCAGCAGCACATCGCCGGTGACATAGCCGATGGTCACATGCGCCAGCGCGTAGACCGCGCCGCTGACGATGTTCCAGATCACGAAGCGGCGGCGGTCCATCCCCGACACCGCGGCGGCCAGCGCCGCAAGGCTCGCCACCGGGCCGAGGAAGCGGCCGATGACCAGCGCCAGCGGCCCGTGCTTGCGGATCAGCTCCTGCGCGCGGACAAAGGCGCGGTTCTGCGGCAGGCGGATGCGGTTGCCCAGCCAGTGGCCGCTGTGCCAGCTTGCCTCGCCGCCCAGCATGGCGCCGATGGCAACGAACCAGGCGAGGTCGAAGAAATCCAGATGTCCCAGCCGGACCAGCACGCCGCCGGCATCGACCACCAGCGTGCCCGGCGCCATCACCCCGGTGACCCACCAGCCCTCGAGGAAGGAGGCGAGGCCGACGATCCAGTAGGCCCAGATGCCGAAGGAGTCGAGCGCGGGCAGGATGTGGGAGGCGAAAGCGGACATCGGGCGGGCCTCGTGTTCCTGTGGCGTCGGCGGGGCG
>JBFXGQ010000156.1:0-8653 GCA_050177915.1 Pseudodonghicola sp.
AGGCCGCCGATGATCACAGCCTCGAACCCGTAGATCAGCCGGGCGGGGCCCGAGAAGGGATCGAAGTTCGACCGCACCGCCAGCAGCACGCCGGCGATGGCGATCACCGCGAAGGACAGCGCCATCGCCAGCGCGAAGATATGGCGGGTGTTGACGCCGATGGCGCGCGCGGTCTCGGCATCGTCCGAGGTGGCGCGGAAGGCGCGGCCCAGCCGGCTGCGAAAGAACCCGACCTCCAGCAGCAGGATCAGCCCCACTGCGGTGGCGAAGGTGATCAGCGGCAGCACCCCCACGGTGACGCCGCCCAGCGACAGGTTGGCGGTCTCGATCGGCCCGGCGCTGAGCCGTTTGGTGTCGGTCGAGAACAGTGTCAGCAGCCCGTTCTGGATGATCACCGCCAGACCGAAGGTCACCAGGATCGGCGGCAGCAGATCCTCGCCCAGCGTGCGGTTGAGGATGAACCGCTGGATCACATATCCCAGCGCCGCCATCAGCGGCACCACCACGATCAGCGCCGCGAAGGGATTTAGGCCGGTCGCCTCGATCACCAGCATGGCGACATAGGCGGCCAGCACGATGAAATCCCCATGCGCGATATTGACCAGCCGCATCACCCCGAAGATCAGGCTGAGCCCGGCGGCGAAGAGGGCGTAGAGACCGCCCACCAGAATGCCCTGCACGATGGCATCGGCGATGTTCATCTGCGTCACTCCCCGAAATAGGCGGCGGTCAGCTGCGCTTTGGTGAAACTCTCGGTGGGGCCGGACAGCGCCACCTTGCCTTCGCTGAGACAGACTAGCCTCTGCGCCAGCCGCATCACCCGGTCGACGTCCTGCTCCACCACCACGGCCGAGATGCCGCTGTCGACGATGGTGGGCAGCGCCGCATAGACGTCGTTGACGACGATCGGGGCGAGGCCGAGCGAGATCTCGTCGAACAGGATCACCGCCGGGTTGGCGACCAGCGCCCGGCCGATGGCGACCATCTGCTGCTGGCCGCCGGACAACGCGGTTGCCGGTTGCCGGCGCTTGTCGCCTAGGATCGGGAACAGCTCATAGACCCGCGAGGGCGTCCAGTCGCCGGCGCGGCCATGGTCGGCAGAGAGCCGCAGGTTCTCCTCGACCGAGAGCGAGCGGAACAGCCGCCGCCCCTCCGGCACCATGACGATACCCATGCGCGCCATGCGCTCGGGCCGCAGGTCGCCGATGGGCCGGCCGCGAAAGGCGACCATGTCGCGCGCCCGCGGCAGCAGCCCCATGATCGCCTTGAACAGCGTCGACTTGCCGGCGCCGTTGGCGCCCACCAGCCCCAGCACGGATTTCTCCGGCAGCTCAAGGCTGACGTCGAACAGCGCCTGGAAATCGCCATAGCCCGAGGACAGGCCGGAGACGGAGAGGATCGGATCAGCCATGCGCCGCCTCCGCCGTGTCGTCGCCCGGGCCCAGATAGATCGCGGCGACGCGCGGGTCCTTCAGGATCACATCGGGGGCGCCCATGGCGATCAGCTCGCCGAAATCCAGCACCATCACCTCGTCCACCACCGACAGCAGCGCGTGCAGCACATGTTCGATCCAGACGATGGTGGTGCCGGCGGCGCGAATCTCGCGGATCAGTCCGATCAGCTCGTGGCATTCGGCCTCGGTCAGTCCGCCAGCGATCTCGTCCAGCAGCAGCAGCCGCGGCGCGGTGGCCAGCGCGCGGGCCAGTTCCAGCCGCTTGCGGTCCAAGAGCGTCAGGCTGCCCGCCGGGACATTGGCCTTGGGACCCAGCCCCGAGCGGTCCAGCGCCTCGGCCGCCGGCGCGCGGGCGGCGGTTTCGCTGATGCGGCGGCCGAAGGCGGCGGCGATCAGCGTGTTCTCATAGGCGGTCATGCCGCTGAACGGCTGCGGCACCTGAAAGCTGCGGGCGATGCCCAGATGGCAGCGCCGGCGCGCGTCGGCGCGGGTGATGTCCTGACCGAACAGCTGCATCCGCCCCGCATTGGGCCGCACCGTGCCGGTGATCAGGTTGAACAGCGTCGTCTTGCCGGCGCCGTTCGGGCCGATGATGCCGAGCGCGCTGTGCTCGGGCACGTCGAAGCTGACGTCTTTCGTCACCTCCAGCGCGCCGTAGGACTTTCGCAAGCCCTGCGCCGACAATGCCAAGATCGTATCCGGCATCTTCTCCTCCCTATTTGAAAATTCTTTTGCACTCTTAGTGCATCAACATCAAGATAATATATTTAATGTTGCCTGATTTGTTAATCTGTGCCAGCCTCGCCGGCGTGGGACGGGAGGAGACGGAGGCATCCGGCGCAGGCCGGGCGCGGCCGCCGGAGGGGCCCGCAAAGACATTCTCGCGTGCCGCACGCGCGCGACGTTCTGGGAGGAGACCGCATGTCACGTTATTCCAAATCGCTCTGGAGCCGCCGCCGGCTGCTCGGGGCCTCGGCCGCCGCGCTGGCGGCGCCGGTGATCGCGCCGCGCCACGCCTGGGCGCGCGGCACCGAGATCCGGCTGGGCTGGGTCAGCCCGACCACCGGCCCGATCGCCGGGTTCGGCCAGGCCGACGACTACATCATGGCCGGGATCGAAAAGGCGATCGGCGCGGGGCTGGAGATCAACGGCAAGACCTATTCGGTGCGCTTCATCCGCAAGGACACCCAGTCCAGCGCCAACCGCGCCGCCGAGGTCGCCTCGCAGCTGATCCTTGAGGACGAGGTGCATATGATGCTGTCGTCCTCGACCGCCGACACCGTGCTGCCGGTCACCGATCAGTGCGAGCTGAACGAGGTGCCCAGCGTGTCGACCGACACGCCCTGGGATGCCTTCTTCTTCGCCCGTGGCGGCGATCCGGCAAAGGGCTTCGACTGGACCTATCATTTCTTCTGGGGCTCCAGCCAGATCGTCGACAGCTATGTCTCGCTGTGGGATCAGCTCGACACCAACAAGCGGGTGGGCATGCTGCTGTCGAACGACAACGACGGGGTGTCGCAGTCCGATCCCAAGACCGGCATGGCCGCCAAGCTGCGCGAGCGCGGCTACGAGGTGGTGGACGGCGGCCTGTTCGAGCCGCTGTCAGACGACTATTCCGCCCAGATCGGCAAGATGCGCGATGCCGGCGTCGACATCATCACCGGTGTCTTCCTGCCGCCGGACTGGACGACCTTCTATGTGCAGGCGGTGCAGCAGGGGTTCCGCCCCAAGGCGACCACGGTGGCCAAGGCGCTGCTGTTCCCCTCGGCGGTGGAATCGCTGGGCGGGCTGGGCGACGGCATGTCGACCGAGGTCTGGTGGTCGCCGAACCACCCCTACCCCTCGACGCTCACCGGCGAAAGTTCGGCCGATATTGCCAATGGCTACATGGCGGCGAGCGGGCGGCAATGGGTGCAGCCGATGGGCTACAAGCACGCGCTGGCCGAGGTGGCGGTGAACATCCTGCGCCGCTGCGAGGATCCGATGGACCCCGGCGCGCTGATGGAGGCGATCCGGACCACCGACATGACCACGCTGGTCGGGCCGGTGAACTTCCAGTCCGGCCCGATGCCCAATGTCTGCAGCACGCCGGTGGTCGGCGGTCAATGGGCCAAGGGCGACAGCTATCCCTACGATCTGAAGGTGGCGGAGAACCGCTATGCGCCCGAGATCAAGGTGCAGGCGCCGTTCCACGCGTTGAGCTGAGGCCGCGCGCGGTGGCGCCGCGCACCCGAACACTCCCCCAACTGTCCCTGCCGCCCCCCGTGCGGCAGGTTTTTCTTTGTTCGGCGTCGGGCGGTGAGTCTTTTAACAGATTAGATCAGCGAAAAAATATTATTTATAGACAAAAGCATTTTGTCGGGATACCCATTTGGCAACCGCGACTCGTCAGGGGGAGCCTGAGGCTGACGGCGTCGCGCGGTGAGAGGGAGGACTTGCAGTGACCGAATTCGACGTCGTCATCGTGGGCTATGGGCCGACCGGAAAGCTGCTGGCGCGGCTGCTGTCGGACGAGGGTCACAGCATTGCCGTGGTGGAACGCTGGCCCGAGACCTATCCGCTGCCCCGGGCGATTGCCTATTTCCACGACACCAAGCGGATGTTCCACGCCATCGGCATGATGCGCGAGATCTCCCGCATCTCCCGCCCGATGACCCGTTACCAGTGGTTCAACGCCGACTGGCAGACGCTGATCGAGTTCAACTTCGGCGGTGAATCGATGTCGGGCGGGCCGGAGGGCTATACCTTCAGCCAGCCGGATCTGGAGGATATCCTGGACCGCGACCTGCAGCGGCGGGGCAATGTCGCCTTCTTCAAGGGATACGAGGCGCAGGCGGTCAGCCAGGGCGGGGACGTGGCCCGCGTCGTCATCCGCCCCTTCGACGCCGCCGCCGGCAAGCTCTCGGATCAGCCCGAGACCACCTTGACCGCGCGCTATGTGGTGGGCTGCGACGGCGCCAATTCCATCGTGCGCCGGGCCATGGGCACCGGCAGCCGGGATCTGGGCTTCGATGCGCGCTGGCTGGTGGTCGACGTCAAGCCGCACGACATGGCGGCGCATGATATCCCCGATGCGGCGCAATGGTGCAATCCGGCGCGGCCCACCACCATCGTGCCCTGCGGCGTCGACAAGCGGCGCTGGGAATTCATGATGGCGCCGGAGGAGAACGAGGCCGCCTTCACCACCGACGCCAACGTCTGGTCGATGATCGCGCCCTGGATCAAGCCGGGCGAGGGGGAGATCATCCGCAAGGCAGTCTACAACTTCCGCTCGCTGGTCGCCGATCAATGGCGCGACGGGCGGCTGCTGCTGGCGGGCGACGCGGCGCATCTGATGCCGCCCTTCATGGGGCAGGGGATGAACTCGGGCCTGCGCGACGCGCTGACGCTGGGGTTCGAGCTGGACCTGGTGCTGAAGGGGCAGGCGCCCGACAGCCTGCTGGACAATTACCAGAAGGAACGCGCCGATCACGTCGAGAGCTACATCCTGCTGTCGATGGAGATGGGCAAGGTGGTCTGCATCCTGGACGAGGCCGCTGCCGCCGAACGCGATGCCGCCTTCGCCGCCGGCATGCTGCCGCCGCCGCCGATGGCACCGGTGCTGACCGGCGGTCTGGTGGCGATGGCCGGGGCGGAGGTGGCGCCGGGCGCCGGCGTGCTGATGCCGCATGCGATGCTGAAAACCCCGCTGGGCGATGTCGAGCGGCTCGATGATCTGGCGGGGCGGCGGTTCTTCGTGGTGACCCGCAACGGGGCGGCGGCGGGGCTGGGCGCGCGTCAGCGTGCGCTGCTGGCGCGGCTCGACGCCTCGGTCATCGACCTCGACGGCGCCTATGCGGAGACCGATGGCAAGCTGGCGACCTTCCTCGACAAGCAGGGCGCCGACGCGGTGATCGCGCGGCCCGATTTCCACAGCTTCGGCGTGGCCGCGGCGCCTCAGGCGCTGGCCGCGCTGGTCGATGAGCTGGAAACAGGGCTGACGGCATGAACGTGGTGAACCGGCAGATCCTCCTTGCCTCCCGTCCCGGTCCCGAGGGGCCGCAGGTGGCGAATTTTGCCCTGCGCGCGGCGCCCCTGCCGCGCCCGGGCGCGGGGCAGCTGCTGCTCAGGACCCTCTGGCTGTCGCTTGATCCCTATATGCGGGCGCGGATGTATGATGCCGGCAACTACGCGCAATCCGCCGCGCTCGATGCGCCGATGGTGGGCAGCACGGTCGCCCGGGTGATCGAGAGCAACCATCCCGCCTATGCGGTGGGGGAGCTGGTCGAAAGCGGCCATGGCTGGCAGGACTACGCGGTGTCGGACGGCAGCGGGCTGCGCCGGATCGACCCCGATCTGGCGCCGATCTCGACCGCGCTGGGCGTGCTGGGGATGCCGGGACAGACCGGCTATACCGCGCTGATGCGCCATGGGCGTCCGCAGCCGGGCGAAACGGTTGTGGTTTCCGCCGCCTCCGGCCCGGTGGGCACGGTGGTGGGCCAGACTGCGCGGCTGACCGGCGCGCGCGCCGTGGGCATCGCCGGCGGCCCGGAGAAATGCCGCTTCCTGATCGAGGAGCTGGGCTTCGACGCTGCCGCCGATCACCGCGCGCCCGATTTCGCCGGGCAGCTGGCGCGGGCCTGCCCGCAGGGCATCGACGTCTATTTCGACAACGTGGGCGGCCCGGTGTTCGAGGCCGTGCTGCCGCTGCTGAACGCCAAGGCGCGCATCCCGGTCTGCGGCACCGTCTCGGTCGACCGCAACCGGCCCGGGGCGGCCGTGGGCGGGTCGATGCAGGACCTGCTGGCGGCGACGCTGGTCAAGCAGCTGCGCATCACCGGCTTCATCTTCAGCGACGACGATCTGATGGCGCTGGAGCCCGAGTTTCGCGCCCGCGTCGGCGGCTGGGTACGCGACGGCAGGTTGCGCTACCGTGAGGATATCGTCGAGGGGCTTGAGAATGCGCCGGCGGCCTTTCTGGGCCTGTTCTGTGGCAAGAACTTCGGAAAACTGCTGGTCCGCGTCGCGCCGGAGTGAGGGCGGATGCGGACCGGGACTGACATCGCAAGGGAGGAAACCATGCAGAAGACATTCGCACCCAAGGTGTTCCAGCTGGGCTATCTGGCGCTGGAAACCACCGACTTCGGCCGCTCCAGGGCGCATTTCGCCGAAACCATCGGCATGACCGAAACCGATGTCGGCCATGACGGCGAAAGCTACCTGTCGATCGGCTACGAGCATCACAACATCGTGCTGCGCAAGGCCGAGGCGAAATCGCTGCTGCATCTGGGCTATCAGCTCAAGCCCGGCACCGATCTGAAGGGCTTTCTGAAAGAGGCGCAGGACTATGGCCTCTCCGGCCAGATCAAGAGCGACAGCCAGCCCGGCGTGGCCGAGCTGGTCGAGATCGAGGGGCCGGGCGGCAATGTGTTCCAGTTCTACACCGAGATCGCCGCGCCGGCGCCCGGGTTCAAGAAGACCGGGGTGGCACCGCTGCGGCTGGGCCATGCGGCGGTGATCTCGTCCGAGGGCGAGAAGCTGATGAAATTCTACACCGATTTCCTCGGCTTCTGGTTCACCGACACCATCGGCGGGCTGGCCAATTTCTTCACCTGCAACCGCGATCACCATGTGATCAATATCGTGGCCGCCCCCGAGGACCGGGTGCATCACATCGCCTTCCAGCTGAAGGGCAACGCCGCCCATGCCGGCGCCTGCGATACGCTGCGCGAAAACGGCGTGCCGGTGAAATGGGGCCCGGCGCGGCACACCGCCGGTCACAATCTGGCCGGGTATCACCACGCGCCCGACAATGTGCTGATCGAACTCTATACCGACATGGACGTCTTTGTTCCCGAGCTGAATATGTGCGAGGCCCGGCCCTGGCACGAGCATTACCCGATGCGCCCGCGCGAGTGGACGCTTGAGGAGCTCTGCGCCTGGGAAACCGACTATGCCTTCAACCTCGCGCAGGGGTGAGGGCGAACAGACAGACCTGAAAGAAAGGAAAAATTCATGCGTCTTGTACGTTTTTCGAAAGACGGCGCCGCCGTGCAGATCGGGGTTCTGACCGGGGATGCGGTGGTGCCGGTGGCGGCGCTGGCGCCCGATGCGCCGCAGGAGATGACCGCGCTGATCGCCGCCTGGGACAGCGTCGCGCCGCAGCTGGCCGGTGCCGCGGGTTCGGATGCCGCCATCGCACTCGACACGGTGACCCTGGCCGCGCCGGTGGCCGCGCCGCAGAAGATCCTGGCGATCGGCCTGAACTATGCCGACCATGTCGAGGAGACCGGCATGGCGACGCCGACCCAGCAGGTCTGGTTCTGCAAGCAGCCCAATGCGGTCAACGCGCCGATGGCGGATATCGAACTGCCCAAGGCCTCCGATCAGCTGGATTACGAGGTCGAGCTGGTGGCGGTGATCGGCAAGGGCGGCCGTCACATCAGCGCCGCCGACGCGCCGAACCATGTGTTCGGCTATGCGGTCGGCAATGACGTCAGCGTGCGCGACTGGCAGATGAAGACGGCACAATGGATGCTGGGCAAGTCGTTCGACACCCATGCCCCCTTTGGCCCGGCCATCGTCACCGCCGACGAGATCGGCGATCCGCACCGGCTGGCGATCAAATCCTTCGTCAACGGCGAACTGCGCCAGAACTCCAACACCAAACATCTGATCTTCACCGTCTGGGACCAGATCGCCGAGCTGTCGCAGGCGATGACGCTGCAACCGGGTGATCTGATCTTTACCGGCACGCCGGGCGGCGTCGGGCTGGCGATGAAACCGCCGAGCTTCCTGAAGGCCGGCGATGTGGTGCGCTGCGAGATCGAGGAGCTGGGCGCCATCGAAAACACGGTCGCGCCGGAGGCGTAAATCCCGGCCCGATCTGACTGGAGCATGTACTGGGGAGGGGACAATGCCTGGACAGAAAATTCGTTTCGGATGCGCGCTGGCCGTGGTGGCGATGCTCTCGGCTGCCGCCGCCGCGGCCGAGGAGATGCGCGTCACATTGCTGGGAACCGGTAGCCCGGTTCCCAGCGCCGAGCGCTTCAGCCAGTCGACGCTGGTCGAGGCCGGCGGTCAGCGGTTGCTGTTCGACATCGGGCGGGGGGCCACCATCCGGCTGGCGCAGTTGCAGATCCCGCTGGGATCGGTGGATGCGCATTTCATCACCCATTTCCACTCCGACCACCTGTCGGGGCTGACCGAAGATCGGAAGA
>JBFXGQ010000157.1:0-8641 GCA_050177915.1 Pseudodonghicola sp.
GGCGGTGATGGCGTAGATCATGGCACGCTCGTCCTCGGTCAGAGTATCCAGACCGAGATCCTCTTCCATGGTGGCGATGAGCTCATAGAGCTTGGCCAGGTGTGACAGGCTTTCATTCGCCAAGAATCTGATGCCTCCGGGGGTTGAGGTGGGCGTGTCTTCAGGGCCGAGCCATTGCGTTCTGCAATCACGCGGGCCGCAGAAAACGCCTCTGACTCGCACCCCACAAGAACCTACTGTGTCAGGCCGCCCCCTGCAAGGTGGGTGCGCGAGGCGGCGGGTGCCGCCGGGTGAATTCTTGCCGGTGTTTCCGTTTTGCCGCGGAGTCGGGGGCGGGCTGTCGGTGCGGCGAGGCCCCGATTTCGCGCGCGGCGGCCGCCATCCCGCGCGATGCGCAATCCGGGCGGGTGATTTTCACTCAGGTTGGTCATGCAAGGTTGTGGGAACGCCCTGCGTTCAATAGTATCAAAATGATATTATGATTCGTGCCGGATGTGTCGGGGTTCTTGCCTCCGGTGAGGGGGCCATCTTGGTCCTGTGTTCGATCTTGTGTTCGGTAAACAGTGGATAAAATTAAATAAAATATGTCTCTCCGGGTATCGTGGCGGTGGTTCTTCGGGGCATTGCGACTTGCGTGGGGGTCGGTGTGTCGTGCGGTTTTGCGTCGAATTGAGTGTCGAATGTCACATCTGTTTTTCCTGAGTGCGATTGATTTCTGGGGCGCCGGGGTGCTGAGCCTGTTCTCCTCGCTCGCGATCGTCCAGACGCGGCGGCTGCATCTGCCGAAGACCTCGCGCGGCCATGCGGGGCTCGAGGTGCAGAGCGCGCATATCGCGCCCACGCCGCGCGTCGGCGGCATTGCGCTGATGCTGGGCCTGTGTTTCGCCACGATCCACGCGCCGGGTGAGGCCGGGGTCTGCCTGACCTATCTGTTTCTCTCCTGCCTGCCGGTCTTCGCCGCCGGGCTGATGGAGGATCTCAATATCGGGGCGAGCCCGCGGCTGCGGCTGGGCGCGGCGATGCTGAGCGGGGTGCTGGTGATCGCGATGACGGGCTATCGCATCCCGGCGGTCGGTGTCCCCGGTGTGGATCAGCTGATCGCGTTCTGGCCGGTCGGCGTGCTGTTCACGGTTGTCGCGACGGCCGGGCTGTCGCATGCCTTCAATCTGGTCGACGGGCTGAACGGGCTGTCGATGGGGATCGGCATCGTGGCGGCGGTGGCGCTGGGGGTGATGGCGGTCGGGATGGGCGATACCATGACCGCCACGATCGCCGCCGGCGTGGTGTTCAGCGTGGCCGGGGTGCTGGTGGTGAACTATCCGTTCGGCCGGCTGTTTCTGGGCGATGGCGGCGCCTATACCATGGGGCATCTGGTCGGCTGGCTGGCGGTGCTGCTGATGGCGCGCAACCCCGGGATCTCGGCCTGGGCGGTGCTGATGACCGCCTTCTGGCCGGTGATGGACACCGGCGCCGCAGTGCTGAGGCGGCGGATGAAGAACATGCCGGCGAGCGAGCCTGACCGGCTGCATTATCATCATGTGGTGATGCGGATCATCATGGCCGCCGTCCTGACCGAAAAGCGGATGATCGTGGCGAATTCCATGGCCACCGCCTGCATGGTGCCGCTGTTCGCAACGCCGGCGGTGCTGGCGGTGCTGACCGCGACCAACGACGCGCTGGCATTGGCGGCCTTCGCGCTCTGCGTCCTGCTCTATCTCGGCACACGGATCGGGCTGATCCGCAGCTTTCGGGCGGTCAAGCGCCGGCTGGTCGGCGTCCGCCGGTCGCTGTCCGCGCTGTTCTAGTCGCGACCGTCCGGGCGGGCGGGCAGCGGTGTCGCGCGTGGGGCGGGCGGGTTCCGCGCGATCCACGGCGCGCCGCGCCAGAGGGCAGGTCTATCTCATCATCGGTAGGGGGCATGGCCCGCGGTCGCCTTGCGGCGGGGGCGAGAGGGATTGTCAGGGGCCTCTTGATTTCATAATGAAACATTGTGGGGTGCAGCGGGTGCTGGGCGGGGCCGGTGGCCGATGCTCGGATGTCTCTGATTTTCAGTGAAAATATCTGGTACGTGTTGGGTCTGGACGTGGTTTCCCCCTGCCTTGGCGTCGTGCGGCACGTCGACCCTGGATGAGATGTGAGAGAATGGATAACCCGTCGTGATCAATCTGAAAGCCACCTTCTCCCGATTTGCGCGCCCGTTGCGGCCGCGATGCGACCGGCCGTTGCAGCCGGAGGGGCGCCTGTGCGTGGTCGGCGACATCCATGGCCGCAGCGATCTTCTGGAGGCGATGCTCGGCCGGATCGAGGCGGACAGCGAGCCCCGGGGCGGCATCGACAGGCTGGTCTTTCTGGGCGACTACATTGATCGCGGCGATGCCTCGGCCGAGGTGCTGCGGCGGTTGTTCCAGCTGTCGGAGGACTGGGGCGACAGCGTGGTCTGTCTGGCCGGCAACCACGAGCGGCTGATGCTGGAGTTCCTCGACGATCCCGCGCGCGCCGGCCGCCGCTGGCTGCGCAACGGCGGGCTGCAGACGCTTGCCAGTTTCGGCATCGGACAGCTGGGCGAGACCGCGCGCGGCACCGCCCTGTCGGCGGCGCGCGACGCGTTGAGAGCACGGCTGCCGGCGCAGATGGAACCCTGGCTGCGCAGCCTGCCGCTGAGCTTTCGCTCCGGCAACCTCTGCGCCGTTCACGCGGCGCTGGACCCGGCCTTGCCGGTGAGTGCGCAGCCGGACGCCACCCTGCTCTGGGGCTGCGGTGCCTTCCGCACCGTGGCGCGCGACGACGATCTCTGGGTGATCCATGGTCACAGCATCGTCGAGGCGCCGCAGGTGCGCGGGGCGGTGATTTCGGTCGATACCGGCGCCTATGCCACCGGGCGGCTGACCGCGGCGGCGATCGGCCCGGAGGGGGAGGTGCGGTTCCTGTCGACCTGAGCCGGCAGGCTCAGCCGGCAGTGTCGTCGTAGACCGGGCGCACCATCTGGAACATCTCGCCGCCGGCCTGGTACCAGCCGCTGCCGTGCATCCGCGCGATCAGCTCCAGCGCCGGCGTGTCGACATGGCCGCGCTCGGGGTCCAGCAGGAAGCGGTCGGTGATATGGATCGCCACCACCCGGCCGATGGCGATCATCTGCTTCGGCCCGGTCATCACCGCCGTATGCAGCCGGCATTCGAAGGACACCGGCGCCTGCGCCAGTCGCGGCGGCGCGATCAGGCTGGAGGGCGCCAGATCGAGCCCCGCCAGATCCACCTCGCTCACCGCCCTCGGTGCGTTGATCGCGGTGGCGTTCATCGCCTCCGCCATGCTGCGCGCCACCAGGTTGACGACGAATTCCCCGGTGGCGGCGATATTCTCGGCGGTGTCCTTCAGCCCCTTGTCGGGGTCGCGCAAAAGCCCCAGCGCCACCGTCGGCGGCTCGTGCCCCATCATGTTGAAAAAGCTGTAGGGGGCGGCGTTCACCACCCCGTCCACCGACCGCGTGGTGACCCAGGCGATCGGCCGCGGCGTGATCGTCGCGGTCATCAGCTTGTAGACGAATGGGTCGGGATGGTCCGCGCAATTATAGAACATGGGTCTCGGCCTGTCGGGGCGCGGGCAGGGCAGGCTGCCCGCGCCGGTGCATTCAGCCGCGCTGGCCGCCGGTCTCGGCCGGGCCGGCAGCGATCACCGGGTTGCGCAGCAGGCCGATGCCCTCGACGCAGGCCTCGATGATATCGCCGGGCCACAGCCATTCCTGCGGATCGCGGCCGGCGCCGACGCCCTCGGGCGTGCCGGTGGCGATGATGTCGCCAGGCTCCAGCGTGATGCCCTTGCTCAGATCGGCGATCAGCGTCGGGATCTTGAAATACATGTGGCGGGTGTTCGAGCGCTGCTTCTCGACCCCGTTGACGGTTAGCCACAGATCCAGCGCATGCGGATCCGCGATCTCGTCGGCGGTGACGATCATCGGGCCGAAGGGGGCGTAGCTGTCCATCCCCTTGGAATAGATCCACTGGCCGGCGCGGCGGTTGTCGCGGGCCGAGATGTCGATCATCACCGAATAGCCCCAGACATGGGACATCGCCTCGGCCTCGGTGACCTTGGTGGCGCGGTTGCCGATGATCACCGCTAGTTCCACCTCCCAATCCAGCTGTCGGGTCATGGTGATGTCGTGCTGCACCGGCGCGCCGGGGCCGGTCACCGCGGTCGGCGGTTTCGAAAAGATCACCGGCTCCTTCGGCATCTCCTTGGCAGTGTCCAGCGCGCGGCTCGATTCCTCGACATGTTCGGCATAGTTCAGGCCGATGCCGAAGATGTTCTTGCGCGGCCGCGGGATCGGCGCCAGCAGGGTGACATTGGCCAGCGGCCGCGCCGTGCCCATCGGCCAGAGGCCGCTCTGATCGTAGATCACCTGGCGCAGCGCATCGAGGCCGGGACGGCCCAGGTCGATCAGCTCCAGCATGGTGCCGGGCAGCGGCTGGCCGATGGCGGCGCCCAGGGCGGCCACATCGACGACGATATCGTCCAGCACGACACCCAGCCGGCCCGCGTCATCGGCGGCGGCGCGGAAGGTTACCAGTTTCATTCAGTTCTCCTCAGGCGGTCACGGGCTGATGCCCGTCGTTTTCGGCCAAAGCCTCTTCGCGGTAGAGCCCCAGCGCGCGCATCACCGGCAGGTCGTTCAGGCAGAACAGGCAGGCGTCCTCGGTGGCCGAGGCATTGGCATGTTCGTGCCAGGCCCAGCTCGGCACGCAGAAGATGTCGCGCTCGGTCCAGTCGAAGCGCTGGCCGTTGATGATCGAATGGCCCGACCCCTTGCAGACCTGATAGAGGTAGCTGCCGGTATGGCGGTGGGCCTTGGTGGTCTCGCCCGGGCGCAGCATCTGCATGCTGGCGCCCATGGTCCGCATCACCGGCCCGTTGGTGACCGGGTTGACGTATTCCATCAGCACCCCGTCGAAGGGCGAGCCGTCGCTGACGCCGGCAAGGTTGCTCAGCGCCTCGTAGGTGCGGTGCCATTCGTATTTGAACAGCGGGCTATAGCCCTTGGTCCAGGCGCCGCCGCCCGGCGTCAGCCCGGGGTTGCCCCAGGTCCGGGTCATGTCGTTGACCGGATAGGCCACCGCCTGTTGCAGGTCCGGGTGCACCTCGTAGAAATTCGCCTCCATCGCGTTGACGAAGGGGATGTCCAGCCCGTCCTGCCAGATGCATTCGGTGCCGTCCTCGGCCACCGCATGTTCGTGCCAGGTGCCGTTCGGGGTGAGGACGAAGTCATTGGCCCCCAACGTCATCTTGTGGCCGTCGACGATGGTATAGGCGCCGGAGCCCTCCATGATGAAGCGGATCGCCGAGGCGGAGTGCCGGTGCGCCGAGGCGCGCTCGCCCGGGCGCATCACCTGCAGGCCGGCGTAGATCCAGCCCACCGCCGCGGCCACATCGGAGCGGCCCGGATTGTCCAGATAGATCACCCGCCGCCCGGCCTTTTCCGGCGTCACCAGATCGAGCGAGCGCAGCACATCGGCGCGCAGGTCCCGGTAGCGCCACAGCATCGGGACGGAACTTGAGGCAGGCTCCCACGGCTCGATCTTGTTGGCCACGGTCCAGAGCGCGCCGACGCCCTTCTTCCGCAGATCGCCGTAGTAGGCCACCAGCTCGGGCGTGTCTTCGACATTCGCGCGGCCGGCCACCTCTTCGCGGTACTGGTCATGCCTGGACATGGGGTCTCCTTTCCTCGCCTGGCGGTCAGCCTGCGCGAGTCGAAAATCGAAGTAAAGCAGGATTTTCGAAAATCTTGCCTCCTGTCGATAAAAGTGGAAAGCTGGGCCCAGCCTGCCGGCAACCCGGCCGGCGCCGCATCGGGAGACGCCATGACCCTGTCCAACACCGTTTATGAAAAGCTGCGCGCGGATATCATCGACGGCCGGTTCGAACCGCATCAGCCGCTGAGGCTGGAGCAGCTCAAGCAGCAATACGGCGTCGGCTTCTCGCCGCTGCGCGAGGCGCTGAACCGGTTGCAGGGCGAACGGCTGGTGGTCTCTGCCTTGCAGCGGGGGTTCCGGGTCAGCGCGCTGTCGGTGGCGCAGATGTGGGATGCGGTCGACAGCCGGATCTTTGTCGAGGCGGAGGCGCTGCGCCGGTCGATCCGGCTGGGCGATGACGCCTGGGAAACCGCGCTGGTGGCGGCGTTTCACGCGCTGTCGATCATCGTCAAGCGGCTGGGGCAGGCGGGCGAGGCGGCTGACCGGGCCGGCTTCGACGAGCTGGAGCGGCGCCACCGAGAGTTCCACGCCGCGCTGATCTCGGCCTGCGGCTCGACCTGGCTGCTGGATTTCGCCGAGAAGCTGAACACCGAGACCGAACGCTATCGCATGATGGCGCTGCGCTCGGCCGCGTTGCGGCACGAGCGCGACGTCGAGGCCGAGCACAAGGCGATCCTGGACGCGGCGCTGGCGCGCGACGGCGAGCGGGCGGCGGCGCTGCTGGCGGCGCATTACCGCCAGACCGGCCATTATCTGGAACAGGTGCTGCGCGACCGCGAGACCGCGGCCTGCTGACCCCCGAGCGAAGGAACGCCCGATGACCGACCAGAGCAGCCCCGAGACCCAGGACGAGCGGTTCGATTATGTCCATCACCTGCGGCTGGACCACCTGCTGGCGACGATGCGGCCGGTGACCGGCCACCCGGAGGAGCATCTGTTCCTGACCACCCACCATGTGCTGGAGCTGTGGTTCAAGCAGATGCTGTTCGACCTGCGCCGGGCGATCGCGCTGCTCGATGCCGACGATCTGGCCCAGGCCAACTGGCTGCTGCAGCGGATCGGCGAGATCCTCAAGCTGGCCGAGGCGCATTGGACCGTGCTGGAGACCATGAGTGCCGCCGATTTCGCCGAATTCCGCGGCGCGCTGACCGGCGCCTCGGGCATGCAGTCGCGTCAGTTCCGCGAGCTGGAGGTGCTGGTGGGCCTGGCCGAGACCGCGGGGCCCGACTATGTCGCGCGGGTGCGCGCGCTCTGGCCGGGGATGATCGAGGCGGGCGAACGGACGCTGCGGCAGGCCTTCTTCGCGGTGTTCGCGCGGCGCGGCGCGACGCTGCTTGAGGTCTACCGCGACCGCTGGCGGCAGAACGAGCTGTTCCAGCTGGCCGAGGCCGCCTTCGAGATCGACCGGCGGTTCCAGTCTTGGCGGCAGAACCATATCCTGATGGTGCGCCGGCAGATCGGCATCCGCGCCAGGGGCACCGGCGGCACCTATTTCCGCGACTATCTGGCCACCACCACCGGCTATGTCTTCTTTCCGGAGCTGTTCGAGTTCCGCAACGACCTGACCGCCGCCTCGGGCGGCGAAGTCATGGCGGGGGACGGCCCCGACTGATCAGACCGAGACCTTGGAGAGCAGCGCCTCGCGCCCGATCTCGGATTTCTCGCCCTTCAGGATCACCTCGCCCCGGCGCAGCACCACGATGCGGTCGGCCAGCCCGTAGGCGAAGTCGAAATACTGCTCGACCAGCACGATCGCCATGCCGCCGCGGTCGCGCAGCAGTTTGATCACCTCGCCGATCTGCTTGATGATATTGGGCTGGATGCCCTCGGTCGGCTCGTCCAGCAGCAGGAGCTTCGGCCTGGTGATCAGGGCGCGAGCGATGGCCAGCTGCTGCTGCTGGCCGCCCGACAGATCGCCGCCGCGCCGGCCGAGGAAGTCCTTGAGGATCGGGAACAGCTCGAAGATCTCGCCGGGGATGACATGGTCAGACGCCGGCAGGCAGGCATAGCCGGTTTCCAGGTTCTCCTTGACGGTGAGCAGGGGAAAGATCTCGCGCCCCTGCGGCACGTATCCCACCCCCTTGTGCGCCAGCTGATGCGCGGGCAGCACGCCCAGGCTTTCCCCGTCCAGCTCCACCGTGCCGCCCGACCGCGGATGGGTGCCCGACAGCGCCTTCAGCAGCGAGGTCTTGCCGACCCCATTGGTGCCCATGACACAGGTCACCTGTCCCGCCTCGGCCTCGAAGGAAATGCCGTTGAGGATCTGGCTGTGGCCGTAATGGAGCGTGAGGTCTTGGGTCTTCAGCATGTCGGCCTCTCCGGAATTGTCGGCATGGGCGCCCGGCCTCTGGCGGGGGCCGGAATTTTCAGAAAATTCCGGGCCGATTTCTTTTCAAGAAATCGGGCGCCGCGGGGGGCGGGCGTCGGGAAAGGACATCGGCGGCGGTCTCGCATCGCTCAGCGCCCCAGATAGACGTCGATGACCTGCTGGTTGGCGGTCACGTGATCGAGGCTGCCCTCGGCCAGCACCGAGCCCTCGTGCAGCACGGTCACCTTGCAGTTCAGCCGGCGGACGAAGTCCATGTCGTGCTCCACCACCACCACGGCGCGGGTCTTGGCGGCCTCGACCAGAATGTCGGTGGTCTGCTCGCGCTCGGCCAGCGTCATGCCGGCGGCGGGTTCGTCGACCAGCAGCAGCCGCGGCTCCTGCGCCAGCAGCATGCCGATCTCCAGCCATTGCTTCTGGCCATGGCTCAGCCCGCCCGACTTGCGGTTGAGCTGGTCGGCCAGGCCGATCTCGCTGGCCAGCTGCTCGACCCGGGCGCGGTCCTTGAAGGTCGGGCGGTAGAACAGCACCGGGAAGGGGCCGCGCGCGTTCTTCTCCGCCATCAGCAGGTTGT
>JBFXGQ010000158.1:0-8641 GCA_050177915.1 Pseudodonghicola sp.
CGCCCCCGCGCCGCGCTTCGCCCTGCCGGAGGTGCAGATCCGCTTTGCCAAACGGGTCGGGGAATCGCATCTGAAGCTCTCGCTCGGCGACGGGATGGAGGGGCGGCTCGACGCCATCGCCTTCGGCGCCTTCGACAGCGATCTGGGACCGCGGCTGGAGGCCCACGGCGGCGCCCGCTTCCATGTCGCGGGGCGGCTGGAGATCAACAGCTGGGGCGGCCGGCAGAGCGTGCAGCTGCGCCTGGACGACGCCGCGCCGGCCTGATCCGGATGGCACGAACGGCGGCGAAAAATCTTTGCGCCGCCGCCGTTTTTTCGCTTGCGGGGGCGAGCGCGATTGCCTAAAGAACCGCTCACCACAGCGTGGCCCGTTCGTCTATCGGTTAGGACGCCAGGTTTTCAACCTGGAAAGAGGGGTTCGACTCCCCTACGGGCTGCCACTTTATCCCTCAAATTTGTCGTCTGGCCGGATGCCGTCGGGCGTCGGATGTCGGGCCGGATCGGTCCCGCCCGGATCAAGGTCCGCCGCCCCGGCGCGAGTTGTCCACAGCTTCTTTGCCCGGATAGAAAATTTATGATTTCCCCCTCTTGCGTCCCTCCGCGCAATTGCATAGTGAAGCCCTCACCACAGCGTGGCCCGTTCGTCTATCGGTTAGGACGCCAGGTTTTCAACCTGGAAAGAGGGGTTCGACTCCCCTACGGGCTGCCACATCGTTTCCCACCATATTCTGTGCAGCTCCGCCGCAGGGCCGCTGACTGTCGTCGTGCAGACGGCCGCCGTGCAGCCGGCCCGCGATGCGGGCCGCGGCGTTCTCTTCGTTGATTTGACAGGATTTCCAAGCGAGGTCCGCCCCCGCTGAATGCCGCCGACCCGCGCCAGGGCGCAGGCCGGCGGGACCGGGTGTCAGAGAACCTCGAACAGGCCGGCGGCGCCCATGCCGCCGCCGACGCACATGGTGCAGACGACATATTTGGCGCCGCGGCGCTTGCCCTCGATCAGCGCGTGGCCGACCATGCGGGCGCCCGACATGCCATAGGGGTGGCCGATCGAGATCGCGCCGCCGTTGACGTTCAGCAGATCCATCGGGATGCCCAGCACCCGGGCCGATTGCAGCACCTGGCAGGCGAAGGCTTCGTTCAGCTCCCACAGGCCGATGTCGTCCATCTTCAGCCCATGCGCGGCCAGCAGCTTCGGCACCGCATAGACCGGGCCGACGCCCATTTCGTCGGGCTCCAGACCGGCGGCCATCACCCCGACATAGCGACCCAGCGGCTGCAGCCCGCGCTGCTCGGCCAGCTTGGCCTCCATGATGACGGCGGCAGAGGCCCCGTCGGAGAGCTGCGAGGCATTGCCGGCGGTGACGAATTTGCCCTCGGCCACCGCGCGGCCGCCCTTGAACACCGGCTGCAGCTTTTGCAGGTCCTCCAGCGTGGTCTGCGGCCGGTTGCCCTCGTCCTGCGCGATGGTGATCTCGCGGTCCGACACTTCGCCGGTTTCCTTGTTCATCACCTTCATCACCGTGGTCAGCGGCACGATCTCGTCATCGAACTTGCCGGCCGCCTGCCCCGTCGCGGTGCGCTGCTGCGATTGCAGCGAATAGGCGTCCTGATCCTCGCGGCTGACGCCATAGCGATCGGCCACCACCTCGGCGGTTTCCAGCATCGACATGTAGAGCTCGGGCTTGTTCTGCATGGTCCAGGGATCGGCCAGCCAGTCGGTGCGCATCTTGTCGTTCTGCACCAGGCTGATCGATTCGACGCCGCCGCCGATCACCACATCCATGCCGTCGTGGATCACCTGCTTGGCGGCGGTGGCGATCGCCATCATGCCGCTGGCGCATTGCCGGTCCATCGACATGCCGGCGACGGTCACCGGCAGGCCGGCGCGGATCACCGCCTGGCGGCCGATATTGCCGCCGGTCGAGCCCTGCTGGATCGCCGAACCGATAATGCAGTCGGAGATCTCGTGGCCTTCGAGCCCGGCGCGCTGCACCGCGTTGCGGACCGCATGGCCGATCAGCGTCTGGGCCGAGGTGTTGTTGAAGGCGCCGCGATAGGCCTTGCCGATCGGGGTGCGCGCGGTGGAGACGATGACTGCGTCACGCATGCTGTGTTCCTCATAATTCGGTCCGGGGCGCGCGGATCTGGCGCCCCGGACGGTTGACGGTGTCCGGTCTGAACACCGGTTCCGGGTTTCGGGCGGACGACCTCGACCCCGCCGATACGCGCGCTGGCGGCGCGCCCGGCCGGTCTCCTCGCTCCCTCCGGCGATATCGCTGTCACACCGCCGGCGCTGTCGTCAACCGTCGCCACCGCGCGGCAAGACCCGCCGCGCCGCGATCCGGGCGGGCGAAACCGCCGGGTTTCACCCCGGCGGGCGGCGGCGGATACGCGGCTTCGCCCGCCCGTCCTGCGGCCGCGCCGACCGCTGCGGACGGCGGAAAACGGTTGTCGCTGCGGGACATAGCGGCGGCGGGACCGCCACCGGAGGCGCAGCCGACCGCCTCCCGGATCGCCCGCCCCCGACCGTCCTTTCCGGCCGCCGCAGCGCCCCGTCGGCGGGAAAAAGTTCCGTTGCGTCGCGCCGAAGGGCGCCGGCATGAAACGGTACATTTGTTCAAAATCCACATGGACAGGCCGCGACTCGCGGACTATCGTCCGCCCCGACACCACCCGGAGGAACCCCATGTCGATGATCGTGGACCGACGCGAACTCGATTTCGTCCTGTTCGAGCTGCTGCAGGCCGACAGCCTGCTGAGCCACCCCAGATATGCCGGCTACGACCGCGCCGCGATGACCGAGGTGCTGGACACCGCGCAGCGCATCGCCGAGGAGAAATTCCTGCCGGTCGCGGCAGAGGTGGACGCCGACGAGCCGCGCTTCGTCGATGGCGGCGTGGTCCAGCCCGAAAGCACCGGCGCCGCGCTCAGCGCCTATGCCGAGGCCGGCTTCTTCGCCCTGCCCTTCGCCGAGGATGTCGGCGGGCTGCAGGCGCCCTGGGTGCTGCACACCGCCGCCAACGGCATGTTCTCCTGCGCCAATACCTCGGTCACCAACTACGCCTTCCTGACCATCGGCGCCGCCAACCTGCTGAACGCCCATGGCAGCGACGAGCTCAAGGCCCGCTTCCTGCCGGCGATGCTGGAGGGGCGCTGGTTCGGCACCATGTGCCTGTCGGAACCGCAGGCGGGATCGTCGCTGGGCGACATCCGCACCACCGCGACGCCGCGCGACGACGGGCTCTACAGCCTCAAGGGCAGCAAGATGTGGATCTCCGGCGGCGACCAGGCGATCACCGAGAACATCGTCCACATGGTGCTGGCCAAGATCCCCGGCGGGCCGGCGGGCTCCAAGGGCATCTCACTGTTCCTGGTGCCGAAGCGGCGGCTGGACGAGACCGGCGCGCCGGGCGCGCTCAACAACATCGCGCTGGCCGGGCTCAACCACAAGATGGGCCAGCGCGCCACCACCAACTGCCTGCTGAACTTCGGCGAGAGCGGCGAGACGCTGGGTTATCTGATCGGCGAACCGCACCGCGGCCTGGAATACATGTTCCACATGATGAACGAGGCGCGCATCGGGGTCGGCCATGCCTCGATCATGTCGGCGCTCGGCGGCTATCTCTATTCGGCGGATTATGCCGCCAGCCGCACCCAGGGGCGCAGCCTGTCGCAAAAGGACCCGGCGACCCCGATGGTGCCGATCATCGAACATACCGATGTGCGCCGCATGCTGATGATGCAGAAGGCCTATGTCGAGGGGGCGCAGGCGCTGTGCCTCTATGCCGCGACGCTGGTCGACCGGCTGACCACCGAGGCGGAGCCGGAGGTGCGCGCCGAGATCGCCGCGCTGCTGGGGCTGCTGACCCCGGTGGTGAAATCCTGGCCCTCGGAATACTGCCTCGAGGCCAACAAATGGGCGATCCAGATCCTCGGCGGCTATGGCTATACCCGCGATTACCCGCTGGAGCGGTTCTATCGGGACAACCGGCTGAACCATATCCACGAGGGCACCTTCGGCATCCAGGGCATGGACCTGCTGGGCCGCAAGATCGCGGGCGATCAGGGCCGGGTGCTGACCCGTTTCGTGGCGCAGATGCGCGACACGCTGAGCCAGGCGGTGAAGGTGCCGGCGCTGCAGGAGGATGCCGCCGCGCTGGCCGCCGGGATCGAGACGCTGGAACGCGCCACCAAGGCGCTGCTGGGCTGCCCCGAGCCGGAACAGCGGCTGGCCAATGCCACCACCTATCTCGACGCCTTCGGCCATCTGGTGATCGGCTGGGTCTGGCTGTGGCAGGCGCTGGTCGCCGCGCGGGCGCTGGAGAAAGGCACCCCGTCCGAGGCCGAGCAGACCTTCTATTACGGCAAACTGCGCGCCTGCCGCTTCTTCAGCCGGCACGAACTGCCGCTGGCGAAGGCCCGGCTGGATCTCTGCCGCAGCCTCGACACCACCTGCCTCGACACCCCGCCCGAGGTGTTCTGCCGCTAGACCGCTAGGCAAGACCGCGGCCGCCGGATATACCGGCGGCTCACTCTGGACGGTCGGACATCGGAAGGCCATGAGCCACAGCACGCCCCAACGCCCGCGGCCGGTTCAGGCGCGCAGCATCGAGACGCGGCAGCGGATCACCGCCGGCGCGCTGGCGGTGCTGGCCGAGGGCGGCGTACCCGGGCTGACCCATCGCGCCGTCGCCCGCACCGCCGGCGTCAGCCTGGCCGCGACCACCTATCACTTCGCCACCAAGGCCGACATCCTCGCCGAGGCCTCGAAGGAGCTGCTCGACGGCTATCTCGCCGCCTTCGCGCGGATGGAGGCGCGACTGCTGCGCGGCGAGGAGACCGGCATCCGCACGCTGGCGGATCTGGAACGGCGGCTGGTGCAGAACGCGCTTGGCCGCGAACGGGCGCGGTCGCTGGCCTGGTGCGAGCTGATCCTGCACGCCTGCCGCAGCGAGGCCGGCCGGGCGCTGGCGCAGGACTGGTATCGGCGGCTGGATGACATCTGGCAGGCCATCGCCGGCCATCTGGGCGCCGCCGATCCGGCGGCCGAGGCGCGCATCGCCATCGACCGGGTGGCCGGACTGACCTTTCTGCTGCACGCCTTCGCGCCGACGCCGGCGCAGCTGGCCGATCTGCTGGCGGGCCGGCTCAGCCTGGGCCAGCTGGTGCCGCCGGCCGGACGCAGCGGCGCCGAGGACCCCGACCGCCCGATGCCCGCCGCCCGGCTGCGGGTGCTCGACGCGGCGATCGGGCTGCTGATCGACGAGGGCGCCGCCGGCGTCACCTATCGCGCCGTCGCCGACCGCGCCGGCATGGTGCGCAGCGGCCCCAGCTATCACTTCCCCTCGATCGACATCCTGCTGGATGCGGCGCAGACCGAGCTGACCCAGCGCGCCAAGCTGCGCTATCGCGCCGGGCTGGGCGCCATCGCGCCGGGCGACATCGACGCCGGCCGGCTGGTCGATCTGACCACCGCGATCTTCTTCCGCGAGGCGCTGGAATACCCGCGCGAGAATGTCGGTCTCTATTCGGTCTGGCTGCGCGCGGCGCAGTCGCCGGCGCTGCGCGCCTCGGTCGGCGCCGCGCTGGCCGAGATGGACAGCGCCTGGCAGCGCCGGATCGCCAGCATCGGCGGCGACTGCTGCGCGCCGCAGGCGGCGCTGATCCTGCAGGCGCTGTTCGTCGGGAAGCTGATCCGCGCGGTCGCCGCCGGCGCCGGCATGGCCGAACTCGCCCGCGCCCGCGACGGCTTCGCCCGCGCCGTGCAAGAGGCGCGGGACGGCGCCGCGACGTAATCGGTACATTTGTTCAGACTTCATCTTGCTCCGGGCCGGACGCCCGGCCTATGCTGCGACCCGGAGGCGACCGCAGCCGCGGCGCCCGCAACTTTGGTCAGGCGGAGGGGACGACATGATGAACACCGGAACATTGTTTTCACTGGAGGGGCGCGTGGCGCTGGTCACCGGCGGCTCGCGCGGCATCGGACGGATGATCGCCGAGGGCTTCGTGGCGCAGGGCGCCAAGGTCTATGTCTCCAGCCGCAAGGCCGATCAATGCGAGGCCACCGCCGCGGCGCTGGGGCCCAATTGCATCGCCCTGCCCGCCGATGTCTCCACCGTCGAGGGCGCCCGGGCGCTGGCCGCCGCGCTGCAGGAGCGTGAGCCGCATCTGGACATCCTGGTCAACAACGCCGGCACCGCCTGGGGCGCCGATTTCGAACATGTCGACGAAAAGGGCTGGGACCGGGTGTTCAACCTGAACGTCAAGGCGCCCTTCTTCCTGACCCAGGCGCTGCACGGCATGCTCAAGGCCGGCGCCGCCACCGGGCCGCGCGCCAAGGTGATCAACATCGGCTCGATCGACGGGCTGCGCATCAACCCGTGGGAGACCTACAGCTATCAGGCCTCCAAGGCGGCGATCCACCATCTGACCCGGCGGCTTGCCGCCCGGCTAATCAAGGACGGCATCGTCGCCTCGGCGATTGCGCCGGGGGCATTCCCCAGCGAAATGAACCGCTCGGCCCGCGACCACGAGGCCGAACATGCCGCCGCCATCCCCGCCGGCCGCATCGGCCGTCCCGAGGACATGGCCGGCGCCGCGATCTATCTGGCCAGCCGCGCCGGCGACTATGTGGTGGGCGAGGTTCTGGCGGTCGACGGCGGCGTGGTCTACTCCACCCTGCGCGACATGCCCGAGGCCTGAGATCTCGACGCCTCAGATCTCGGGGCCTGAGATCCGGACATGAAACAGGGGCGCCCGGTCACTCCGGGCGCCCCTGACGCAAAGCGGATCCGTCCCGCGCTCAGGCGGCGGTGAGCGGCACCAGGTGATTGTCCCAGCGCACCTCGGCCGCACCCAGCGGCTGGGCGCCATCGGCCCCCAGCCGGGTCAGCTGCCCGGTACCGGCCGAGGCGAGGAAGCCGCCCGGCGCGGCGCCCAGACCGCAGACATCCTCCATCTCCAGCACCTGCGCCAGCGCGCCGGTCTCGACGTCGAAGGCCTGCACCCGCGCGCCGCGCGGCGAGGAGACCGCCAGCAGCCGCCCGTCGCCCGAGAAGGCGACGCTGCCGCCATAGCCGTTCATCTGGCCGGCCACCTCTGGTGCCGCCCCGAACAGCCGCGGCGCCGCGCCCCGGCGGTGCACGCCCAGCACCGGCGGCAGCTCGCCCTGCCCGCCCTGCCACTGCATCGCGAAGCCCACCAGCCCGTCGGCCCGCAGGTCGAGGTGGCGGATCGAGTTCATATGCAGCTCCGGCGCCAGTTCGACCACCTCGAGCACGCTGCCGTCCTGCTTCAGATAGGTCAGGTTCGGCTGCATCACCGGGATGTTCAGCTTGGCCCGGCCGCTGTCGGGATGGGTCTCGATCCCGCCGTTGGCCACCACCAGCGTCTCACCGTCGGGCATCAGCCGCACCTCATGCGGCCCGACGCCCTGCGAGTCGAACTCGCCGACCCGGGCATAGCCCGCCCGCACGTCCCAGACGCCGATCACCCCGCGGGCGTTGTCGTAATCGTTCTCCGGCGTGAACAGTAGCGCGCCATCGCGCGAGAACACCCCATGGCCGTAAAAATGCCGCCCGGCGGGGGAGGTGAACTCTGCCACCGTCTGCCCGGCGACGCAATCGAGCACGAAGGCGAAGGTGCCGGGCCGCCGGGCAAAGCCCACCGCCTCGGCCCGCTGCGGATGGGCGGCGGCGGCGTGGCCGCGCCCGGGGATCGGCTGGCGGAAGCGGATGCCGCCGTCGGCGCCCAGCCCCAGCAGGTAATGCGCGCCATCCGCCCCCTGCGCCGCCGACAGGTAATCGGGTGCCCCCACCTCGGCCCAGCTTGTCGCCGGGGCCAGCCCGGTGGCCAGCATGCCGGCCAGAAATCCACGCCGTGAGGTCATGATCAGTCTCCGTCCAGGGAATTGAATCCGGTCGCCACGCCCAGCGTCGGCCCCATGTATTCGTTGGCCTCGGTGCGGATCGCCCGCACCGCCTGCTGCACCACCTCGACCCGCAGCCGCCCCTGCGGCGTGGCGACCCCGGCGAACACCGGATCCTCGGTCAGCCGGTCGGCCCGGTCCAGCGCATGGGCAAAGGCCGCGTCCATCCGCGCGGTCAGATCGGCGTCGCCCGCCGCCAGGCGATCGGACAGTTCGCGCAGCGCGGTCAGCGACAGCACCAGATGGCGCAGCGACCGGCCCGAGCGCCAGGCCTCGGCCCGGGCCGGGCGCGGCTTGTCGATCTGGCCCATCGGCCGGCCCAGCCGCATGTCGGCGTCGACCTCAAGCTCGGTGGTGAGCGCCTTGAAGAACTCCTGCAGCACTTCCTCGTCGCTCTGATAGGGGGCATCGGGCCCCGGGTGGCGCATCAGATCGGCGTAGCGTTCGCGCCAGTCGGCCTCAAGCACCGCGGCGGTATGGGCGATGTCGGCGGCGATGGCGCGCACCAGCCGACAGCGATAGTCGGCGGTGTCGGGGGTGATGAAATCGGCGTCATAGAGCAGATATTCCATCGCGTAGAAGCCGCGACCGGCGACCGAGACGGTGGCGAAGCTCTCGGACGTGTCGACCACCGGGTCCTGCGCCGCGATCAGCCCGCGCAGGGTCTTCGGCGTGACGCTGCGGCTGTCCGGCCAGAACGCCAGCGCGAAGCCG
>JBFXGQ010000159.1:0-8629 GCA_050177915.1 Pseudodonghicola sp.
GCCGCAGCTGAGGCATCGGGGTGGATAAATCAGCGAAACTGCGGTTTGAAACGCCGCATGCAACGGCCTAGGTACCGCCCATGACATCCGCAGCCCCCCTGTTCGACCGCCCCGCCCTGATCGCCCGCCGCGCCCGCGCCCGGACCGACAGCCTGTTCCTGCACCGCACCGCGATGGAAGAAGTTCAGGATCGCCTCTCCATGGTTAACAGAACCTTTAGCAAACCCGCGATCGTCACCCCCTTCCCCGATCTCTGGCGCGCGGCCTTTCCGGGCGCGCGGATCGTCCCCGACGACGACACGCTGAATCTGGAGCCGGGGCAGTACGATCTGGCGATCCATGCCATGTGCCTGCATGCGGCCAACGATCCGGTGGGCCAGTTGATCCAGTGCCGCCGGGCGCTGAGGGCCGACGGCTTCCTGCTGGTGTTGCTGCTGGGCGGCGAGACGCTCAGCGAATTGCGCGCGGTGCTGGGTCAGGCCGAGGCCGAGGTGACCGGCGGGCTGTCGCCGCGAATCTCTCCCATGGGCGAGATCCGCGATCTGGGCGGGCTGCTGCAACGGGCCGGGCTGGCGCTGCCGGTGGCCGACAGTGTCAGCCTCACCGCCGAATACCGCGATCTGACCCATCTGATGCACGACCTGCGCGGCATGGCCGAGACCAACGTGCTGACCGGCCGGCTGCGCCGCCCGACCCGGCGCGCGGTCTTCGCCCGGGCGTCAGAGCTTTATGCCAACCATTTCGCCGGGCCCGACGGAAAGCTGCGCGCCACCTTCGAACTGGTCTGCCTGACCGGCTGGGCGCCGGACGACAGCCAGCCGAAACCGCTGCGCCCCGGATCGGCCCAGGCCCGGCTGGCCGACGCGCTGAAGACCGTCGAAACCAAGCTGCCGGATTGACGGACCCCGCAAACCCCTTATCTGAGCCCGAAACGCAAATATCAGGACCGAGACATGACCGACGCCGCACGCCCTGCGCAGGCCCCCGCCGATCATCCGAAGCTGCCGACGCCGAAAACCGGCGTGCTTCTGGCCAACCTCGGCACGCCGGACCACTATTCCTACTGGCCGATGCGGCGGTATCTGAGCGAATTTCTGTCCGACCAGCGGGTGATCGACTATCCGGCGTGGAAATGGCAGCCGCTGCTGCAGCTGATCATCCTGTCGAAACGGCCGTTTTCCAGCGGCGCCGCCTATCGCTCGATCTGGAACGAGGAGCAGAATGAAAGCCCGCTGATGACCATCACCAAGGCGCAGACGGCGAAGATCGCCGCCGCCATGGCCGAACAGTACGGCGACCGGGTGACGGTCGATTTCTGCATGCGCTACGGCAACCCCTCGACCCCCGCCAAGGTGCGCGAGATGGTGGCGGCGGGCTGCGAACGCATCCTGTTCTTCCCGCTCTACCCGCAATACGCCGGCGCCACCACGGCCACCGCCAACGACCAGTTCTTTCGCGCGCTGATGGCGGAGCCCTGGCAACCGGCCGCACGCACGGTGCCGGCCTATTTCGACCACCCCGCCTATATCGACGCGCTGGCGCAATCGGTCGAGCGCGCCTATGCGGCGATGGAACAGCGGCCGGATGTCCTGGTCTGCTCCTACCACGGCATGCCGGAACGCTATCTGCAGCAGGGCGACCCCTATCATTGTCAGTGCCAGAAGACGACGCGCCTGCTGAAGGAGCGGCTGGGCTGGGCCGACAGCGATCTGGTCAGCAGCTTCCAGTCGAAATTCGGCCCCGAGGAATGGTTGAAGCCCTATACGGTCGAGCATGTGGCCGAGCTGGCCCGGCAGGGCAAGACGCGCATCGCGGTGATCGCACCGGCGTTTTCCGCCGATTGCATCGAGACGCTGGAAGAGATCAACGAGGAGATCAAGCACAGCTTCACCGAAGCCGGCGGCGAGGACTTCGCCTATATCCCCTGCCTCAACGACGATGCGGCGCATATCGCCGCGCTCAGCACCGTGATCGGCGAGAATCTGCGCGGCTGGGTCGACTGACCCGGCCCCCCTGGCCCGTCTCGCGGCGCGCCCGGAAGCAGAGAGGCATCAAGAAGGTATCAAAAAAGGCGATGGGAAAACCCACCGCCTTTTCCGAAATCTGTTCGCAAGCGATTAGTTGCTTGCAACAGCAGCGCCGACCAGAACCAGCAGCAGCAGGGGCAGCAGGATGCCGCTCGACGAGCTGGTGGTTTGTTCAACGACCACCGGAGCTTCCACGATGGGCTCGGCCAGGTTACCGGCAGAAGCGGTCGAAGCAGCAGCAGCCAGAGCGGCGGCGAGAACGAGTTTCTTCATGTCAACCTCCAGAAATTGCGTGGCCCCTCTTGATAAGGCACACGCACCCAAGACTTACCTCGTGCGTTTTTCTAAGCAGCTATCCGGCTGAATTGCAAACGCTTGTTGGAGTCAGCCCCGCTCTCGGCGCCGTGATGTCGTCAAATTAGCAACACCTGCGTGCCCACCTTGGTCAGGGCGAACAGCTGGGCGATATCTTCGTTGTAAAGCCCGATGCAGCCGTTCGACGACCGCCGCCCGATCTTGCGCGTGTCGTGGGTGCCGTGGATGCGATAGTATTTCCAGCCGAGGTAGAGCGCATGGGTACCCAGCGGATTGTCCGGCCCCGGCGGAATGAAATCTGGCCATTCCGGATTGCGCTTTTTCATCGACGGCGTCGGCGCCCAGCTGGGGCCCACGACCTTCTGCACCACGCTGGTCCGCCCGCGCCGCGTCATCTCGTCCGACAGCGGCACGCTGGAGGGGAACAGCTTGTAGGTCGAATGGTCCTCGGACCAGAAGTGCAACGCGCGCGACTGGGTATCGACCAGAATCGCGCCATTGCGCAGGCTGCTGAAATGCGGCTGCCAGCGCATCGTGCGGAAGCTTGAGATATTGTGGCGGACCGGCGCCTCCGGCGCCGGCGGCGGCCGCAGCGGATCGTAGGGCTGTTCGGCCTCGGTGGCCAGCGCGGGCGTTCCGATCAGCGCGGCGGATCCGGCGAGAAACCCGCGGCGGGTCGGCGTCAGGAATGAGGATTTCGACATAACGCTATCACCTTTGCTCATTGTCCTCGACAGCCGGCATGATATGGCCTGAAAGCCTCAGTCGCAAATCAAACCGGCGCGACATCGCCGCCCGATCCGCGAGGGTATTTGCCTGTGCCGCGCAAGCGCGTTATTTGCAGGGCAGAAACAGCTACAACCGGGTGGATTATCGTGCGCTTTCTCTCGCTTCTGTTTGCCAGTCTTCTGGTGCTGACGGCCTGTGACACGGCCTATGACACGCAGGGCACCGGGAGCAGCGCCAGCGGATTGTCCACTACGGTCTATCGCATCCGCGCCGCCGATACCTCGCGCATCCAGTTCCGGATGCTCGATTCGGTCAACGCCCTGCGCCGCGCCGCCGGGGCCGAGCCGGTGACGCTGAACGCCCAGCTCACCGCCGCCGCCGCCACCCATTCGCGCGACATGTCGGTACAGAACCGCCCCTGGCACTTCGGTTCGGACGGCTCCTCGCCGATCGACCGGGTTCAGCGCGCCGGCTATCCGGGCACCATGCTGGGCGAAAACATCTCGGAAACCTACGAGACCGAGCTTGAGACGCTGGCCGCCTGGATGGAGGACGCCGGCACCCGAACGGTGATTCTGGACAAGGGTGCCCGGAACATGGGCTTTTCCTGGTATCAGGAGCCCAACGGCAAGCTCTGGTGGACGCTGATCATGGGCGGCTGAACGCCGCCCCGAGCTTTCATTTCATCGAATCGGCCGCGGAATCGGCGACGGCGGCCCGCCGTCACGCCCGCAGGGTGATCGGCGTGCCCTCGCGCACCATGGCGTAGATCTCTTCGATCTCCTTGTCCTTCACCGCGATGCAGCCGGCGGTCCAGTCCGGCTTTTTCGGCTGGTAGGTCAGCGGCTGGCCATGGATGAAGATATCGCCGCCCGGGCTCTTGCCCAGCGTCCGCGCCCGCGCCACATCCTCGGCGTTGGGATAGGAGATTCCCAGCGACAGGTGAAACTCGCTGCGCGGGTTGCGCCGGTTGATCATATAGGTGCCCTCGGGCGTCCTGCCGTCGCCCTCGATCTGCTTGTGCCCGACCGGGGCGAATCCCAGATCCACCTTGTAGTGCTGCAAAATCTCGTCGTGATTGAGAAGATAGAGGCTGCGCGCCCCCTTGTTCACCACGATCGAGGTCACCTCGGGTCCTCGATAGCTGCGGAACTTGCTGCCCGAGGAACACCCCGCCAGCCCAAGCGCGGCCACTGCCCCGATTGTGAAGTCACGTCGTTTCATTTTCGAAATCTCTGCTTGACTGCCTCGCCGCAAAATACCGCTTCGGCAGGGCGGTTGGAACTCACTTTTTGCCAGCGATGCCGGACTGGTCCCGCAACCGCTGCTCGATTGCCTCAAGCCGCGTCAGAACCTCGTCCCGATAGGCATCGGTGCGCTGGTTGTCCTCTTCCTGATGGGCGTCCTGCATCGAATTGACGATCAGGCCGACCAGCAGGTTCACCACCGCGAAGGTGGTCACCATGATGAAGGGCACGAAGAAGACCCAGGCGTGCGGATGCACCTCCATCACCGGGCGGACGATGCCCATCGACCAGCTTTCCAGCGTCATGATCTGGAACAGCGAATAGGCGCTCAGCCCCAGCGTGCCGAACCATTCGGGGAAATCGGCGCCGAACAGTTTGGTCGAGATCACCGAGCCGATGTAGAAGATGATCGCCATCAGCAGGAACACGCTGCCCATGCCCGGCAGCGCGGTGATAAAGCCCTCGACCACCCGGCGCAGCCGCGGCGCCACCGAGATCACCCGCAGCACCCGCAGGATCCGCAGCGCCCTGAGCACCGACAGCCCCTGCGCCCCCGGCACCAGCGAAATGCCGACGATGAAGAAATCGAACAGGTTCCAGCCGAAGGTGAAGAACCGCCAGCCCTGCGCGGTCATCTTCAGCCCGATCTCGATCACGAAGATCGCCAGGCACAGCTTGTCCAGCAGTTCGATCAGATGACCGGCGCGGCCCATCAGCTCGGCCGAGGTCTCCATCCCCAGCAGAACCGCATTGACCATGATCACGCCGGTGATGAACCTGCCGAAACCGGCGGCCTCGAGGAATTTCTCCAGACGGGTTCTGAAGAACATGCGCCACTCTCCCCTGTTAGCTCGGATCGGTATCGGCGAGCGTGAAGGCCGCCGCAAGCTCCACATGCGCCGACCAGCGGAACTGGTCCACGACCTGCACCCAATTCAGGCGATAGCCCGCCGCCACCAGCCGCGCGGCATCGCGGGCGAAGGTCACCGGGTTGCACGAAACATAGGCAATCACCGGCACCCGCGCCTGCGCCAGCTGTTCCACCTGCGCCTCGGCCCCGGCGCGCGGCGGGTCCAGCACCACGGCCTCGAAGGGCGCGGTGAAGGGGGACAGCTCATCCGGCATCAGCGGCCGGCGGAACAGATCGCGCGCCTCGGTGGTCACCTTCTTCAGCTTCTGCGCCCGGCGCCAGCCGGCGTCCAGCGCCTGGGTCATGGCGCGGTCGCCCTCGACCGCATGCACCTCGGCCCGCTCGGCCAGCGGCAGCGCGAAGGTGCCGCAGCCGGCGAACAGATCCGCCACCCGGCGGGCATCGCCGACGATCTCGCGCACCGCGGCGACCAGCGCCGCCTCGCCCTCGGCCGTCGCCTGCAAGAAGCTGCCGGGCGGCGGCACCACCAGGGCGGCGCCGAATCGCTGTGCCGGCGGCCGGCTCAGGGCGATGACCTCATCGTCCCAGGCCAGCCGCGCCAGCCCCCGCCGTTCGCAAAGCTGCGCCAGTTCCAGTTGCAGCGGCCCGTCCAGCGGCTTGCCGCCCGCCACCGCCACATCCAGCCCGTCGGTGGACAATGTCACCGTCACCGCCAGCGCGCCCTTGCGGCTGGCGCCCTGCACCGCCAGCGCCTCGACCACCGGCAGCGCCGCCATCAGCTCGGGGCGCAGCAGCCGGCAATCGGGGATTTCCACGATGGTGTCCGAGGCGCGGCCGTGGAACCCCACCAGCGCGCCTTTCTTGGTGCGCCGCGCGGCGAAGACCGCGCGCCGGCGCGACTGCGGCGGCGAGGTCAGGATCGGCCGCATCGGCGCCGCGATCCCCTGGGCGGAAAGCGCATTGCGCACCACCTCCACCTTCCACCCCGCCACGAAATCGTCCGAGGCATGCTGCAGCGCGCAGCCGCCGCAGGATTTCGCGTGGCGGCAGGGCGCCTTCACCCGCTGGTCCGAGGGCGTCACGATCTTCGGCGCGGCCATCACGCCGCCCGAGATTTCGCCCTCGACCACCTCGCCGGGCAGCGCGCCCGGCACATAGACCGGCCCCGGCGCGATGCCGTCACCCTGATAGCCCAGCCTGTCGATCGTCACCTGTTCCATGCCGCGCCTCTTGCCCTGAAACCGTCCCTGCGTCGAGACCCGCCAGGAATTTCCGCACCGCCCGCGGGCTGCGCAGATGATGCACCGCCACATCCGGCCCGGCCGTGCCGATCAGCGCCCGGTTCGCCTCTGCCGCGCTGTGGCGGGTATCCCAGATCCAGCGCCAGAATGCCGGGTCGAATCGCTCCGGACACTTCTCCGGCAAATCGGGGCGGCTGCGGCCGTAGTGGCGCAGGGTGCGGCGGAGCACCCGCCAGGACCTGAGCCAGAGCGGCAGGTCGAGCACGATCAGCACATCGGCGCGGGACAGGCGGTGATCGTAGGTCTCGGACAGCCCACCCTCGAAGATCCACTGCGGCTGCAGCTCGACCTCGCGCACCATGGCGAGCCTTGCGGCGCGGTCGCGCATCACCCAGCCGGATTGCCAGTGAATCCGGTCGATATGCACCACCGGCAGGCCGGTCCGCGCCCCCAGCGCCCGGGCCAGCGTGGACTTGCCGGCACCGGGCTGACCCACGATCATCACCCGTTTCATTCCGCCGCCGCAGTGGCCAGGAACCCGCCCGACTGCCGCGCCCAGAACTGGGCATAGAGGCCGTCGCGCGCCAGCAGCTCCTCATGCGTTCCCTCTTCGGCGATGCGGCCCTGATCCAGCACCACGATCCGGTCCATTTCCGACAGCGTCGACAGCCGGTGCGCGATGGCCAGCACGGTCTTGCCCTGCATCACCCGGTCGAGCGCCACCTGAATCGCCGCCTCCACCTCGGAATCCAGTGCCGAGGTCGCCTCGTCCAGCACCAGGATCGGCGCGTCCTTGAGGATGGCGCGGGCCAGCGCGATGCGCTGCCGCTGCCCGCCCGACAGCTTCACCCCGCGTTCGCCCAGGTGCGCGTCATAGCCCTTGCGCCCCATGTGGTCCCGGAGGTTCAGGATGAAGCCATGCGCCTCCGCCTTCTCGGCGGCGCGCCTCACCTCGTCATCGGTGGCCTCGGGCCGCCCATAGCGGATGTTGTCCATGGCGGAGCGGTTGAACATCGCGGTTTCCTGCGTGACCATGCCGATCTGCTGCCGCAGGCTCTCCTGCGTCACGCTCTCGATCGGCTGGCCGTCGATGCGGATCTGCCCCGATTCCGGCTGGTAGAGCCTGAGCAGCAGCGACACCAGCGTCGATTTCCCCGCCCCCGAGGCGCCGACGATGCCCAGTTTCTCGCCCGCGCCGATGGTCAGGCTGATGCCGGCGATCCCGCCGACCTCGCGCCCGTAGGCGAAGCTCACATCGTCGAAGACGATCTCTCCCGCCGGCACCCGCAGCGCCGCAGCCCCCGGCGCATCCACCAGCCGCACCCGCGGCGTCAGCGTGCGCATGCCATCCTCGACCTCGCCCACGTCGGAATAGATGCCCATCAGCGCGAAGCTGACCCAGCCGGTCATCTGCGACAGCCGGATCGCCACCGCGCCGGCGGCGACGATATTGCCCTCGGTCGCCAGCCCCTGCTGCCACAGCAGCAACGTGGCGCCGATCAGCAGCACCGGCAGCAGGCCGGCCAGACACATCAGGCAGAAGCGAAACAACGCCGCCAGCCGGCCAAAGCCCAGCGCACGGTCGCGGAAGCCCTGCAACGCGCCCAGCGCGGCGCGATCCTCATGCTCGGCATGGGCGAACAGCTTGACCGTCTTGATATTGGTGATGGTGTCGACGATCTGGCCCGAGACCACCGCCCGGGCGCCGGCCCGCGCCGCCGCCCGGCGCCGCACCCGCGGCAGGAACCAGCGCACCACCAGCAGATAGGCCAGGAACCAGACCAGGAACACCGCCGTCACATGCCAGCTGATCGAGGTCAGCAGCACCATCGAACCGACGATCGAGGCCAGCGCGAAGGCCACCACGTTGATCGATTCGACCGCCACATTGGTCACCGCGCCGGCCGCCTGCATCTGCTTTTGCGCGATGCGGCCGGCGAAATCGTCGTCGAAGAAGGTCACCGACTGGCCCAGCGTCCAGCGGTGCAGCCGCGCCAGCACCATCGGGTTCAGGTTCGGCCCCACCGCCACCGAGTTCGCCGCCGACGACAGCCCGAAGAGGATCGGCCGGGCGATCAGGAAGAACGCCACCGCCGCGCCCAGCTTGACCAGATTGGCGCCCTGAAACAGCTGCTCGGGCGCGCTGCCCACCGCGGTATCCACCACGAGCCCGAGGATATAGGCGGTGCCCGCCTCCAT
>JBFXGQ010000160.1:0-8610 GCA_050177915.1 Pseudodonghicola sp.
GGTTGCGGTTGCCGTGCTTGGCCACCGGCACGCCGGCACCGGCCACCACGACGGCGGTCGCGGTCGAGATGTTCAGCGTGCCCTTGCCGTCGCCGCCGGTGCCGACGATGTCGATGGCGCCGGCGGGCGCCTTGACCATATGGCATTTGGCCCGCATCGCGGTGGCGGCGGCGGTATATTCGTCCACCGTCTCGCCGCGGGTGCGCAGCGCCATCAGCAGCCCGCCGATCTGTGCCGGCGTCGCCTCGCCCTCGAACAGGATGGTAAAGGCGGCCTCGGCCTCTTCCGGGCTGAGCGGACGGTCGGCGGCGGCGCCGATCAGCGGTTTCAGCGCGTCGCTCATGCGGGCACCCTCATGTCGTTCAGGAAATTCTTCAGCAGCGCATGACCGTGTTCCGAGGCGATCGACTCGGGGTGGAACTGTACCCCGTGGATCGGCAGCTCGCGGTGCTGCAGCCCCATGATGGTGCCGTCCTCGAGCCAGGCGGTGACCTCAAGGCAGTCGGGCAGGCTGTCGCGCTCGACCACCAGCGAATGATAGCGGGTCGCCTCGAAGGGCGAGGGCAGGCCGGCGAAGACGCCTTCGCCGCTGTGGTGGATCAGGCCCATCTTGCCGTGCACGATCTCGCTGGCGCGCACCACCTTGCCGCCGAAGGCCTGGCCGATGGTCTGATGGCCCAGGCACACGCCCAGCAGCGGCGTGCCGGTCTCGGCGGCGGCCATCGTCAGCGGCAGGCAGATGCCGGCGCGGTCCGGGTCGCAGGGGCCGGGCGACAGCAGGATGCCGGCGGGGTTCATCGCCATGGCGTCCTGAACGCTCAGCGCGTCGTTGCGTCGGATCACAACCTCGGCGCCCAGATCTCCCAGGTAATGCACGAGGTTATAGGTGAAGGAATCGTAATTATCGATCAGAAGCAGCATGGCGTCCGGAGCGTATTGGGGGCTGGTGGCGCGGCCACCGCCAGCATTATAGTGGTCGCGTCCTACATGTTCAGGGATGACCGGCAGCGTCAAGGGCAGAGGGCGGGACAATTTGCATCTCCGGGCTGCATCCGGGGCGGGCAAGGTGGGAAAAACAAGTGAAAAGCAAGTGAGAGGCAAGGCGGGAATGCGCGGATTTTTCGGGGGTCTGGGTCTGGGCGCGGCGGTGGTGGTGGCCGTCGCTGCGGTGATGTCGCTGCTGACGCCGCTGCCGCGGCCCGATGTCGGGGCCGAGGCGCCGGCGGCCGCGACCGGCGGCGCCGGTGTGTCCGCCGCCGCCGGGGTCGACACCACCGGAGCCGATGCCGATCTGGTCGAGGCGATGCCGAAGGCCCCCGCCACCGGACCCGCGCGCGACGACCTCGGACCGCTTGAGGGCGCCGATACCCGCCCTGCCGACAAGCCGCAGGTGGGCAGCGCGACCGGCGGGCTGAGCGGCCCGGCCGCGACCGCCACCGCGCCCGACATCGCGCCCGAGCGTCCGGCAGGCGCCGATACCGCCGATCTGCCCAAGCTGCCCGGCAGTGGCCCGCAGGCGCCGGCGGCGGAACCCGGCGTCTCGATCGCCACCGAGCCGGCACAGCCGGCGGCGCCGGTGGTGGCCGAGACCGGATCGGGCTTCGGCACCGGTGCGCCGGTCGAGCCGGCCGCGCCCGAGGCGGCCGCCGGCACCGAGGCGACGGTGGTGAGCCCCGTCGAACCGGAAGCCGAAGAAGAAGCCGCGCCGGCAACGGAGACAGAGCCCGCACCTGCACCGCGCATCGCCGCGCTGCCGCAGGCCGGCACCGATGAGACCCCGCCGACTGCGACCCCCGGCATCGGCACGCCGGTGCGGCCGCTGACCGAGCGCGACGCGCCCGCGACCGCCGCCGCGCCGGAAGGCCCGCGGCCGCTGGACCGCTTTGCCGCGTCCTTCGACAACCCCGAGGGGCGGCCACTGATGTCGATCGTGCTGATCGACGACGCCAGCGCGATCGGGGTCGAGGCGCTGGCCGATTTCCCCTATCCGCTGACCTTCGCCATCGACCCGGCCGCGCCCGATGCCGCCGCCAAGATGGCGCGCCACCGCGCCGCCGGCTTCGAGGTGGTGCTGCTGGCCGATCTGCCCGCCGCCGCCACCGCCCAGGATGCCGAGGTGGCGCTGTCGGTCTGGCGCCGGACGGTGCCCGAGGCGGTCGCCATCCTGGAAGGCACCGGCAGCGGCTTTCAGGGCAACCGGGCGCTGTCCGATCAGGTGACCGCCATCGCGCAGTCGACCGGGCTGGGACTGATCACCCGGTCGAACGGGCTCAACACCGTGCAGAAGCTGGCGGCGCGCGACGGTGTGCCCTCGGCGGTGGTGTTCCGCGACTTCGACGGCGCCGGGCAGACGCCGACGGTGATGCGCCGGTTCCTCGACCAGGCGGCGTTCCGGGCCGGGCAGGAGGGGGCGGTGATCATGCTGGGCCGGGTGCGCCCCGACACCGTCAGCGCGCTGCTGCTCTGGGGGCTGCAGGACCGGGCCGAGCGGGTGGCGCTGGCGCCGGTCTCGGCGGTGCTGACCGAAAAGCCGGCGGTGCCGCAATAACGCGACGGCCCGCCGCGGCGTCGGAAGACGCGGGCGGCGGGCCGGAGATCGGGGCTGTGGCGGCGGCGTGCCGCGCGGCTCAGACGAAGACCGCGTTCAGCAGCAGGAAGATCACCGCCGACATCGCCGCGGCGGCCGGCACGGTGATGACCCAGGCCGCCACGATGGTCAGGAAATGCGACCGCCGCACCAGCTTGCGCCGCCGCCGCTCCTCCAGCGCCAGTTTCTGGCCGTTGGGGCTGAGCCCGTTCGACGGCCGCCGCCGGTCGCTGTACCATTCGCGGAAGAAGCCGACGCCGAAGATCGCCCCCACCGCGATATGGGTCGAGGAGACCGGCAGCCCCAGCCAGCTGGCCACGATCACGGTGATCGCCGCCGACAGCGCCACGCAATAGGCGCGCATCGGGTTCAGCTTGGTGATCTGGCTGCCGACCATGCGGATCAGCTTCGGCCCGAACAGCACCAGCCCGAAGGATATGCCGAAGGCGCCGATCACCATCACCCAGGTGGGGATCGACACCTTGCCGGCGAATTCGCCGAATTCGACCGAATGCACGATGGCAGCCAGCGGCCCCACCGCATTGGCGACGTCATTGGCGCCATGGGCAAAGGACAGCAGCCCGGCCGAGATCACCAGCGGCAGCGCGAACAGCGCCTTGAGCGATTTGTTGCGGTTCTCCATCCCTGCCGACTGGCGCCGCACGAAGGGGGCGGCGGCGGCATAGCTGAAGGCGCCGACCAGCAGGCCGATCAGCAGCGCGGTGCCCAGGTCGATGCGGATGACCTTGTTCAGCCCCTTGATCGCCAGATAGGCGGCGAAGGTGCCGGCCATGATCCCCACCAGCACCGGCACCCAGCGCCGGGCGGCGGCGATCTTGTCGTCGCGGTAAATGATATAGGTCTTGATGAAGGCGAGGAAGCCCGCGGCGATCATGCCCCCCAGCACCGGCGAGATCACCCAGCTGAGCGCGATGGCGCCCATGCTGGACCAGTTGACCGCGGCGAAACCGGCGGCGGCGATGCCGGCGCCCATCACGCCGCCCACCACCGAATGGGTGGTCGAGACCGGCGCGCCGATCCAGGTGGCCAGGTTGACCCAGAGTGCCGAGGAGGTCAGCGCCGCCATCATCGCCCAGATGAAGACATGGGTGTCGGCGACGCTGGCGGGGTCGATGATGCCCTTGGAGATGGTCGAGACCACATCGCCGCCCGCCAGCAGCGCGCCGGCGCTCTCGCACAGCGCCGCGATCACGATGGCGCCGCCCATGGTCAGCGCGTTGGCGCCCACCGCCGGGCCCATGTTGTTGGCGACGTCATTGGCGCCGATGTTGATCGCCATATAGGCGCCCAGCACCGCCGCCGCGACGATGATCGCCGAGGTCGCCCCGCCGCCGGCGAGAATCGCCGCGCTGAGGCCGACGATCACCATGAAGGCGAGCGCCACGCCCAGGCCCACCATCGGGCGCGAGACATATTGCGCGGCGAGTTCCAGCTGGCCGATCCGGCCGAGGTCCTTGTCCAGCGTCTTCCACTGTCGGGTGGGAGTGTCCTGGGGCATGCGCTCCTTCCGCCGCGTGCCGGTCGAACCGGCACCGCGCCCTGTCATAAAACCGTTACCTTGGGCGGCGGATAGGCTGGATTGGCGTTCAGATCAAGCGCGTGCGGACAACTGCTGGCCGAACTGTTGCAGAACCCCGCGCAGACCCGGGTCCTCGACCCGGTCGCAGGCCTCGGGCAGGCTCAGCCAGGCGCGCTGGCGGCGGTCGGCCTCGGGGTAATCCTTGCGCATCTGGGTCACCTCGACCGGATAGACCGAGACGGTGCAGCGCTGTTCGATCCCGTTGGGATAGCGCTTGACCGAGCCGAAGCTGGCCAGCGGTTCCTGCCAGGGGGTGCCGCGGCGCACGCCGGCCTCCTCCCAGGCTTCCTGCAGGGCGGTTTCCCAGCTGTCCATGCCGTTGATCGGCCAGCCCTTCGGCAGGATCCAGCGGCCTTGCGAACTGGTCACCAGCAGCACCTCGGGCCCGGCCTCTCCGGTTCGGAAACACAGCGCGGCCAGCTGCACCGGTTCGGGGCGGCTGATCATCAGCTTGATGCTTTCCAACCAGGGGAAGGTGCGGGGGTCCATCATCGGGGGGCGGCCTTGCTGCTCGGTTACTCTTTTTCTTGACTGTACGTCATTTGTGCCTCTGCGGCAAATGGTAGCCGCAGAGGCCCGCGTCAAGACCCGCTCAGCCCGGCCAGGCTGCCCAGATTTCAGGCGGATGGGCGAAGACGTTGATGTCGACCGGCCCCTCGATCCCCGGCACCACGCCGGTGCCGGTGTATTGCCAGAAGGTCCAGCGCGCGCCGGGATAGGTCTCGCGCGGGTGGCCGGCGACCGAGCGCAGCCAGAACTGGGTGCCGGGCAGCCGGCCGATGCCGGTGTCGCGGTAGAAATCCGGGGTGGTATAGATCACCGGGCGGCGGCCGTAGTGACGTTCCAGGATGTCGAGGAATTCGCGCGCCTCGGCCCGCACGGTGGCGCCGTCGGGGCGTTTGGTGCAGCTGCGCGAGCGGTGGTTCCATTCCATGTCCAGCACATGGGGCAGGGCGTTGGGATCGCGCGGCACGTGGCGGATGAACCAGCGCGCCTGTTCGGCGGCGGGGCGGCAGAAGTAGAAATAGTGGTAGGCGCCGCGCCGCACGCCGGCCTGCGCCGCGCCGTGCCAGTGGTCGCGGAACTTCGGATCGCTGTGATCGCCGCCTTCGGTCGCCTTGATATAGGCGAAGGCGACGCCCGAGGCGCGCGCCTGCCGCCAGTCGATATCGCCCTGATAGCGCGACACGTCGATGCCGTGCACCGCATAGGCGGTTGGGGCGGTGCCCTGCCAGTCGTGCGGGTCGAGATCGCCGAACCGCGGCAGTGCGGCGAAGGACATATGCGCCTCGCCCTGCGGCACATGGGCGGCCCGCGGTGCATCGGCGGCGGGCGGATTGGACAGCGGCGCCCGCGATCCGCAGGCGGCGAGCGCCAGGGCGGCGAGGATGAACAGACCGGACCTCAGCATCGCCAGCCCCCTTGGAAATACACAAAACACATGCGCCCATTAACCCGCGACCGGGGTGATTTGGCAATCCGGGTCACGCCGCTGCGCGGGGTGTTGCCGGCGGTGGGGCGCGGGTCTGAATGGCGGCCTGCTCGAACCGCAGCAATTGCGCCACAGAGGGCCGCGCCCCACCGCGGGTGGGCGCCTCCTGGTTGTGAGAGCGTCACTTATGGTCGACAGGACATCGGGCGCAGGTTCTGTGCGCAACGGTGGCAGAAGCGCCCGCCCAAGGGGGCGGTCGGGCGCTGCCCGGCGGCGCTGCGCGCCTTGTTCCGGGCGGGGATGCTCAGCGGTTGCCGCTGCCCGAGAACCGTGCCGCGTCGGCCGCGGCGCGGCGGATGGCGTTGGATTTGTGCACCGTCTCCATATATTCCGCCTCCGGGTCGCTGTCGTAGACGACGCCGCCGCCGGCCTGGATATAGAGCTTCTGATCCTTCACGATCGCGGTGCGCAGGGCGATGCACATGTCCATGTCGCCGCCGGCGCTGAAATAGCCGACGCCGCCGCCGTAGACGCCGCGCTTCTCCGGCTCCAGCTCGTCGATGATCTCCATCGCGCGCACCTTGGGCGCGCCCGAGACGGTGCCGGCCGGCATGCCGGCGAAGAAGGCGTCGAGCGCGTCCTTATCCTCGGCCAGTTCGCCCACCACGTTCGACACGATGTGCATGACATGGGAATAGCGTTCGATGATGAAGGTCTCGGTCGGGCGCACGGTGCCGATGCGGGCCACCCGGCCCACGTCGTTGCGCCCGAGATCCAGCAGCATCAGATGTTCGGCGCGTTCCTTCTGGTCGGCCAGCAGCTCGGCCTCCAGCGCGCGGTCCTGCTCCGGCGTCGCGCCGCGCGGCCGGGTGCCGGCGATCGGGCGGATGGTGACCTCGCGGCCGAACACCCGCACCAGGATCTCCGGGCTGGCACCGATCACCTGGAAGCCGCCGAAGTTGAAATAGAACATGAAGGGCGACGGATTGGTGCGCCGCAGCGAGCGATAGAGCGCGAAGGGCGGCAGCCGGAACTCCTGGGTCCAGCGCTGTGCCGGCACCACCTGAAAGATATCGCCGGCGCGGATGTAATCCTTGGCCTTCTCCACCGCCGCCTTGTAGCTGTCGCGGGTGAAATTCGACGTGGGCGGCGCGGCATCCTCGGCCTCGCCCAGATCGCGGGTCTCGGCTGGCATGGCGCGTTCCAGATCGCGCACCGCGTCCATCACCCGCTCGGCCGCCTGGGCATAGGCGGCGCGTGCCGACAGCCCGTCGTTGACCCAGGCCGGCGAGACCACGGTGACCTCGCCCTTGACGCCGTCGAGCACCGCGACGACCGAGGGGCGCATCATCAGCGCGTCGGGCAGGCCGAGCGGATCGGGGTTCACATCCGGCAGCCGTTCGATCAGCCGCACCATGTCATAGCCGAGATAGCCGAAGAGGCCCGCCGCCGATTGCGGCAGATCCTCGGGCAGGTCGATCCGGCTTTCGGCGATCAGCGCCCGCAGGCTGGTCAGCGGATCGGCGGCCTCGGGCACGAACCCCTCCGGGTCGAACCGCGCCTGCCGGTTCAGCGCCGCGGCGTCGCCGTCGCAGCGCCAGATCAGATCCGGCTTCATCCCGATGATCGAATAGCGCCCGCGCACCTCGCCGCCGGTGACCGATTCCAGCATGAAGGCATCCTTCTGCGCGCCGGTCAGCTTCAGCATCAGCGAAACGGGGGTATCCAGATCCGCGGCGAGCCGCGTGTAGACGACCTGGTTCTGCCCGGCCTCATAGGCGCGGGCGAAGCTTTCGAAATCGGGAGTCAGGGCCATGGTTTGTTACCGGAAGTTCGATTGCACCGCGTTCAGCGCCCGCTGGTCCACCATCGGATGCGCCCGCAGCCGGGCGTCGCGGACATAGGCGTCGAACAATTGCTGGGCCAGCGACTGGTCGAGCTGCTGGCCGAAGCCCTGGCGGATCGCCTGCAGCTGCGGCGTCTGCTCGGGCGGCAGTTCCTCGTCCAGACGCGCGATCAGCACCTGCTGGTCGCCCTCGATCACCCGCAGCTCGCCCGGGGCCATCTCGAACACCTGGTTCATGACGTCGGCCGGGGTCTCCTCGAGGAAGGCGGTGCGGGTCAGGCCGGTCTCGCTGCGCACCGGCAGGCCGGTGGCGGCGAAATCGCCGTTGGCGGTCAGCTCGGCGACCAGCGCATCGGCGCGGGCGCGCAGCGCGGTGTCGGTCTCGGCGGCGGTCCAGGCCGCGACCACCTTGTCGCGCGCGGCGTCGAAGGGTTCGGGGCGGGGCGGCAGCACCGCGTCGAGCTGCAGCGCAAAGATGCCGCCGTCCTCGAGGAAGGTCACCTCGGGGAAATCCTCGGTGGTGACTTTCGCGGCGGCCTCGCGGAAGGCGTCATAGGCGGCGATCCCGTCCGAGCTGGCGGCGGTCCAGTCGATATGGCCCAGCTGCATGTCGGTCTCGGCGGCGAGTTCGGACAGGCTGGCGCCACCGGCCAGCAGGTCGTTGATGTTCTCGGCGCGGGATTCGATCAGCCGGCGGGCGCGTTCGGCGGCCAGTTCGGCGCGCAGCTCGTCGCGGGCGTCCTCGAAAGAGGTGGTCTGCGCTGCCAGCGTGCCGTTGACGCGGTAGAGCGCCGGCCCGAGGCTGGAGGGCAGCGGCCCCACCACATCGCCGACCTTGGCGGCGAAGACCGCCTCGGCGGCGGCGCCCAGATCGGTGGCGGCGACATCGCCCAGATCGACGTCCGGCAGCGCCAGACCGCGGTCCGCGACCAGCGCCTCGAAGGTGGTGCCGCCGACCTCGATCTGCGCCATGGCGCTGGCGGCGGCGGCCTCGTCGGCGAAGGCCAGGCGTTCGACCAGCCGGCGTTCGGGGGTGTTGTAGTCGGCGGCGCGCTCCTCGTAGAGGCGGTGCAGCGACTCATCGTCGACCTCGACCTGATCCTGGATCATCTCCGGGCTCAGCAGCACATAGGTCAGCTTCTTGG
>JBFXGQ010000161.1:0-8601 GCA_050177915.1 Pseudodonghicola sp.
CTTCATCGTCACCGTGGCCATGCTGCATGTGGTCAACAACATCTCGATTCCGATCTCGATCTGGGGCTCGCGCTCGGTTCAGGTGATGTCGGGGGTGCAGGACGCCATGACGCAATGGTGGTACGGCCACAACGCCGTGGGCTTCTTCCTGACCGCCGGCTTCCTGGGCATGATGTACTACTTCATCCCGAAACAGGCCGAACGTCCGGTGTTCTCGTACAAGCTGTCGATCATCCACTTCTGGGCGCTGATCTTCATCTACATCTGGGCCGGTCCGCACCACCTGCACTATACCGCGCTGCCCGACTGGGCCTCGACGCTGGGCATGGTGTTCTCGATCATTCTGTGGATGCCGTCGTGGGGTGGCATGATCAACGGCCTGATGACGCTGTCGGGCGCCTGGGACAAGCTGCGCACCGACCCGATCATCCGCATGATGGTGATCTCGGTGGGCTTCTACGGCATGTCGACCTTTGAGGGTCCGATGATGTCGATCCGCGCGGTGAACTCGCTGTCGCATTACACCGACTGGACCATCGGCCACGTGCACTCCGGCGCTCTGGGCTGGAACGGTATGATCACCTTCGGCGCGCTCTACTTCCTGACGCCGGTGCTGTGGAAGCGCGAGCGGATCTATTCGCTTTCGATGGTGTCCTGGCACTTCTGGCTCGCCACCATCGGGATCGTGCTCTACGCCGCCTCGATGTGGGTGACCGGGATCATGGAAGGCCTGATGTGGCGCGAGGTGGATGCCAATGGCTTCTTGGTGAACTCCTTCGCCGATACCGTCGCCGCCAAGTTCCCGATGTATGTGGTGCGCGGTCTGGGCGGGGTGCTGTACCTCACCGGGGCGATCATCATGGTCTACAACCTCATCATGACCGTCCGTAAGGCGCCCGCCAAAGAAGCGAGCCTGTCGGTCGCGGTTCCGGCCGAATAAGGAGGGACGGAACAATGGCAATTCTCGACAAACATAAAATCCTCGAGACCAACGCGACCCTCCTGCTGATCTTCAGCTTCCTGGTCGTGACCATCGGCGGCATCGTGCAGATCGCACCGCTGTTCTGGCTGGAAAACACCATCGAGAAGGTGGAGGGCATGCGTCCCTACACCCCGCTCGAACTGGCCGGGCGCGAGATCTACGTGCGTGAGGGCTGCTATGTCTGCCACAGCCAGATGATCCGCCCGATGCGGGACGAGGTCGAACGCTATGGCCACTACAGCCTGGCGGCGGAGTCGATGTACGACCATCCGTTCCAGTGGGGCTCCAAGCGGACCGGGCCGGACCTGGCCCGCGTCGGCGGCCGCTACTCGGACGAATGGCATATCGACCACCTGACCAACCCGCAGTCGGTGGTGCCGGAATCGGTGATGCCGAAATACGGCTTCCTCAAGCACACGATGATCGACGGTCGCTACATCCAGGACGTGATGACCACCAACAGCATCGTCGGTGTGCCCTATACCGAGGACATGCTGGCGAGCGCGCAGGCGGACTTCATGGCGCAGGCCGATCCCGACAGCGATTATGACGGGCTGATGGAGCGCTATAGCGACAAGGTCAACGTGCGCAATTTCGACCGCCAGCCCGGCATCTCGGAAATGGACGCGCTGGTCGCCTATCTGCAGATGCTCGGCACGCTGGTCGATTTCTCGACCTTCACGCCCGACGCAAGCCGCTGAGGAGCGCCGATATGGAACATTACACGTTTCTGAGGCAATTCGCGGACAGCTGGATGCTGCTGCTTCTGTTCGCCTTCTTCGTGGGGGTGATCGTCTGGGTGTTCCGCCCGGGCAGCAGCAAGACCTACCGCGACACGGCGGACATCCCGTTCCGGCACGACGACAAACCCGCGACGGATAAGGAGGCGCGGACATGAGCAAAGCACCCGAAAAGCACAAGGGCGATCCCGAAACGACGGGGCACAGCTGGGACGGCATCGAAGAGTTCAACAACCCGCTGCCGCGCTGGTGGCTGCTGACCTTCTACGCCTGCATCATCTGGGGCATCGGCTATTCGATCGCCTATCCGGCCTGGCCGGGGGTCAAATCCGCCACCGCCGGTCTGCTGGGCTGGTCGACGCGCGGCAATGTCCAGAAAGAGATCGACGCGGTGAACGAGGCCAATGCCGCCATCAACGCGCGGCTGGTGTCGACCGAGCTGACCGAGGTTTCGGCGCAGCCGGATCTGAACAGCTACGCGGTTTCGGCCGGCGCGGCGGTGTTCAAGACCTGGTGCGCGCAGTGCCACGGCTCCGGTGCCGCCGGCGCCAAGGGCTATCCCAACCTGCTGGACGACGACTGGCTCTGGGGTGGCAGCATCGAGGATATCTACTTCACGGTTACCCATGGTGTCCGGAACGAGAATGATGAAGATGCCCGGCTGTCGCAGATGCCCGCCTTCGGTCGTGACGAGCTGCTGAGCCCGGCAGAGATCGACCAGGTGGCGAACTATGTCATGTCGCTCTCCGGCACGCCGCAGGATGCGTCGATGGTCGAGGCCGGCTCGGTGGTCTTCGCCGACAACTGCGCCTCCTGCCATATGGAGGACGGCACCGGCGACCGCACGGTCGGCGCGCCGAACCTGACCGATGCGATCTGGCTCTATGGCGGCGATTTCGCCACCATCAAGGAGACCGTGACCAACAGCCGTGGCGGCGTGATGCCGGCCTGGGGTCTGCGCCTGAGCGACGACCAGGTCCGCGCCGCGGCGCTCTACGTCCACCAGCTGGGTGGCGGCGAGTAAGGTCTGAGAATACCTGCGGGCCGTCCCTGCGGCCCGGAGGGGCGGCGCCGGCTTTTCGATCTGTTCGCGCGTTTCCTGGAAAGCCGGCGCCGATTTGTTGTAACGAATACGCAAGTTTTCTGGGCGCGTCCACATCTGAGCATGTGGGCGCGCCCTTTGCGTTTCAGCGCTGCCGCGGATCTGGGCAGTCGTCCTGTTGCAGCCACCAATGCCCGCAGGGCAGCCAGCGGTGCCTCGGACCGTCGGCAGCGGGCGGGCTTTCGGTGTCGTCCCGGGGGGACGTGCGGGGCCGGGGTCGGCCGCTGGGTCGGGTGCGGGTAGCCGTCATGAAAGTTATGGCGAGAACTCCGAGCATGGTGCAGATCCTTTTCTGCGATCAAATCCTGAATCATGCTTGTCCGCTGTCGCGATTCATGCCATCCAATTGCATATCCGATATGTAAGTCAGGCTTTCGCATGAACTGGCTGTCGATGCCGCCGCTCGCCGCCCTCAGGGCGTTTGCCGCCTTTGCCGAGACCGGCAATCTGGCGCAGGCGGGCGCGGCGTTGAACGTCAGCCATGCGGCGATTAGCCAGCAGCTGCGCGGGCTCGAATCTCATCTGGGGGTGGCACTGCTGGACCGCTCGGGGCGGGCGCTGGCGCTGACGGCCGAGGGGCGGCAACTTGCCGATGCGCTGGCGCTGGGGTTCGGCGCCATCTCGGCGGCGGTGCAGGATCTGGCTGGCCGCGCCGCCCGCCGGCCGCTGCATGTCTCGGTCACGCCCAGCCTTGCGGGCTACTGGCTGTTGCCGCGGCTCGCCGGATTTTCCCAGGCGCATCCCGACATCAGCCTGCGGGTGGATCCGACGCCGCAGCTGATCGACCCCAGGCCGGGCGGCATCGACCTGGCGCTGCGCCATGGCAACGGCGACTGGCCGGGACTGGACTGCGAACGGCTGCTGCCGGCGCCGCTGGCAATCGTCGCGGCGCCGTCGCTGCTGCAGGGCCGACGCATCGACAGCCCCGCCGATCTGGCCGACCTGCCCTGGATCGAGGAGCTGGGCACCAACGAGGCCAGCGCCTGGCTTGCCACCCAGGGCACCCAGATCGGACGCGGTCGCAGCACCCAGCTGCCGGGCAATCTGACACTGGAAAGCGCGCGATCCGGGCAGGGGCTGCTGCTGATCGTGCGCCTTTACGTCGAGGCCGATCTGGCCGCCGGCCGGTTGGTCGAACTGTTCGGGGCCTGCACCGGCAGTTTCTACCACATCGTCACCCGCCCGGGCGTTCAGCGCCCCGCCACCCGCGCCTTTGTCGCCTGGCTGCGGCGCGAGGCGGCCGCCGCCTGACGTGTGGCCGGCCTGAGGCGGCGGCGCTGGCGTGGGACAAACTGGCACGGGGAAATCCCGCCCGGAAGGGCGTAAGGCTGCGCGAACGGGCAGATGCGCCCGGGCAAAGATGTTTGCCCGATGCTATTTTTGACCCAAATCAATGTGATGCGCCGGCCCGGATGGGACAAGGCGCCAGACCCCTGACCAAGTAGCCGGAGTGAGTCCGTGAGCGAATCCAACCCCGCCCCCAGCCTTTACGCAGCCAGGGAGCCGATCTTTCCCCGCCGGGTGTCCGGCAAATTCCGGAATCTCAAGTGGGTCCTGATGACCCTGATGCTGGGTCTCTATTACATAACCCCCTGGATTCGCTGGGACCGCGGCCCCTCGCTGCCGGATCAGGCGGTGCTGCTGGATCTCGCCAACCGCCGGTTCTACTTCTTCTGGATCGAGATCTGGCCGCATGAATTCTACTTCGTCGCCGGGTTGCTGATCATGGCGGGGCTGGGGCTGTTCCTGTTCACCTCGGCGCTGGGGCGGGTCTGGTGCGGCTATGCCTGCCCGCAGACGGTCTGGACCGACCTCTTCATCCTGGTCGAACGCTGGGTCGAGGGCGACCGCAACGCGCGGCTGCGGCTGCACCGGCAGAAGAAGCTGGACTTCCGTAAGGCGCGGCTGCGGCTGACCAAATGGATCGCCTGGTTCCTGATCGGTCTGGCCACCGGCGGCGCCTGGGTGTTCTATTTCGCCGATGCGCCGACCCTGCTGCACGATCTGGTCACCGGCCAGGCGCATATGGTCGCCTATACCACCCTGCTGGTGCTGACGCTGACCACCTTCTTCTTCGGCGGTTTCGCGCGCGAACAGATCTGCATCTATGCCTGCCCCTGGCCGCGCATCCAGGCGGCGATGATGGACGAGGATACGCTGGTCGTCGGCTATCGCGAATGGCGCGGCGAGCCGCGCGGCAAGCACCGCAAGGCCGATGGCGCCGAGCAGCTGGGCGACTGCATCGACTGCAACGCCTGCGTCAACGTCTGCCCGATGGGGATCGACATCCGCGACGGCCAGCAGCTGGCCTGCATCACCTGCGCGCTCTGCATCGACGCCTGCGACGACGTGATGGCCAAGATCGGCAAGCCGCGCGGGCTGATCGACTACATGGCGCTCAGCGACGAGGCCAACGAACGCTCGGGCAAGGCGCCCAAGAATATCTGGAAGCACATCCTGCGGCCGCGCACGATCCTCTACACCACGCTGTGGTCGCTGGTGGGCTTCGGGCTGGTCTTCGCGCTGTTCATCCGTCCCGACATCGACCTGACCGTCGCGCCGGTGCGCAACCCGACCTTCGTCACCCTGTCGGACGGCTCGATCCGCAACACCTATGACATGCGGCTGCGCAACAAGCACGGCGAGGCGCGCCCGTTCAAACTGTCGGTGGTGGGCGATCCGACCCTGCGCATCCAGCTTGAGGGCACGCCCTACGACTCGGTCGAAGTTCCCGCCGATACCGCCTATCTTCAGCGGGTCTATGTGGTCTCGCCCAAGGGCTCGGGTCCGTCCAGTACCGATGCCACCCCGATCCGCTTCTGGGTCGAGGATCTGGCCAGCGGCGAACGCGCCTACAAGGACAGCACATTCAACGGCAAAGGGAAGTGATCCATGGCCAATCGCGAATTCACCGGGCGCCACGCGCTGATGGTCTTCGGCGGCGCGTTCGGGGTGATCATCGCGGTCAATATCGCGATGGCCTACAGCGCGATCAGCACCTTTCCCGGGCTTGAGGTGAAGAACTCCTACGTCGCCAGTCAGGAGTTCAACACCCGCCGGGCGGCGCAGGTGGCGCTGGGCTGGACCGTGGCGGTCAAGCACGAGGGCGGGCTGGTGATCATGGCGATCACCGACGCCAGCGGCGCGCCGGTGCGGGTGGCCGAGATGAACGCCTCCATCGGGCGGGCCACCGAACGGCAGGACGATTTCATCCCCGAATTCGTCTTCGACGGCGTCGCCTATTCGGTGCCGGCCGAATTGCGGCCGGGCAAATGGGATCTGCGGCTGGATGCGCGGGCCGAGGATGGCACCGAATTCATCCAGCGCCTGGTGTTCTATGTGAAAGGGTGACATGCGCGTTCTCTCTCCTGTCGATGCGGGCCTGAGCGCCCGAACAGCCGCCGCTCCGATGCGGCGGGCAGGGGAGGGGGCTGTCGCGGGCCCTGAGATCGCAGCGCCTGCCGCAGGGCGGGCGCGGCGCGTCCTGTTCACCCAACCGGGGGTATCCCCATGACCGCAGAACTTCGTCCGCCCTCGGCCGCCGCCTGCCCGGGCTGCCTCGCCGCCCCGGTGCAGCCGATCGAGGCGGCGCCGCAGGAGGCCCGCATCGCACTGTCGCTGCCCGGCATCCACTGCCAGGCCTGCATCTCGACCGTCGAGCGCGAGCTGAGCGCCACCCCCGGCGTGCATTCGGCGCGGGTCAACCTGACGCTGAAGCGCGCGATGATCGAGGCGGAGCCGGAGGTGCGCGCCGCCGACCTGATCCCGGTGCTGGAGCGCGCCGGTTACGAGGCGCATGAGCTGGACGCCGGCGCGCTGCAGGCCACCCAGGCCGACCGCGCCGGGCGCGACCTGCTGATGCGGCTGGCGGTGGCGGGCTTTGCCTCGATGAACGTGATGCTGCTGTCGGTCTCGGTCTGGTCCGGCGCCACCGACGCCACCCGTGACATGTTTCACTGGATCTCGGCCGCGATCACCCTGCCGGCGGTCGCCTTTTCGGCCAAGCCGTTCTTCGTCAACGCCTGGTCGGCGCTGCGGGTGCGGCGGCTGAACATGGATGTGCCGATCGTGCTGGCCATCGTGCTGGCGCTGGTCACCTCGCTGTGGGAGACCTCGCTGTCCGGAGAGCATGCCTATTTCGACGCCGCCCTGACGCTGACCTTCTTCCTGCTGGCGGGCCGTTACCTCGACTACCGCACCCGCGCCGTGGCGCGTTCGGCGGCCGAGGAGCTGTCGGCGCTGGAGGTGCCCCGCGCCCTGCGCGTGACCGACGGGCAGGAGGAGGAGGTCGCGGTCTCGGCGCTGCGGATCGGCGATCTGATCCGGGTGCGCCCCGGCGGCCGGATGCCGGTCGACGGCGAGATCACCGAGGGCCGCTCGGAGCTGGACCGGTCGCTGCTGACCGGCGAGACGGTGCCGGTCTATGCCGAACCGGGCCTCGCCGTCAGCGCGGGGGAGGTCAACCTCACCGGGCCGCTGACCGTGCGCGCCACCGCGGTGGGCGAGGATACCTCGCTGCACCGGATGGCCGATCTGGTGGCGATCGCGGAATCGGGCCGCTCGCGCTACACCTCGCTGGCCGACAGCGCGGCGAAACTCTATGCGCCGGGGGTGCATATCCTCTCGGCGCTCAGCTTCCTCGGCTGGTATCTCTATTCCTGGGACGTGCGCACGGCGCTGAACATCGCCGCCGCCGTGCTGATCATCACCTGCCCCTGTGCGCTGGGTCTGGCGGTGCCGGCGGTGACCACCGCGGCCTCGGGCCGGCTGTTCCGCCGTGGTATGCTGATCAAGGACGCCACCGCGCTGGAACGTCTGGCGCAGGTCGATACCGTGGTCTTCGACAAGACCGGCACGCTGACCGCCGGCACGCCGGAGCTGACCAATCTGGACGCGCATACTCGCGCCGATCTGGAGATCGCGCTCGCGCTGGCCGAAGGCTCGTCGCATCCGCTGTCGGTGGCGCTGACCCGCGCCGCGCGCGCGGCGGGGATCAAGCCCGCCACCATCACCGATCTGACCGAGGTGCCGGGCTTCGGCACCGAGGGGCAGTGGCGCGGCCGCACCGTGCGTCTGGGCCGGGCCGGCTGGGTCGGCGCGACGCAGGGCGCCCAGACCGCCGCCTGGCTGTCGGTGGGGCAGGGCGATCCGCGGCCCTTCCTGTTCTCCGACGCGCTGCGCCCCGGCGCCGCGCAGGCGGTGGCCGACCTGCAGAAGGCGGGCAAGGAGGTTCTGCTGATCTCCGGCGATACCGCCGGCGCGGTCGAGGCGCTGGCCGGCCGTCTGGGCATCACCAAATGGGTGGCCGAGGCGCTGCCGCAGGACAAGTCGGCGCGCATCGCGCGGCTGACCGAAGAGGGCCGGCATGTGCTGATGGTGGGCGACGGGCTGAACGATACCGCAGCCCTCGCCGCCGCGCATGTGTCGATCTCGCCGGCCTCGGCGCTCGATGCCGCCCGGGTCGCCTCGGACATCGTGCTGCTGGGGCAGGATCTGACCCCGATCGCCGAGGCCTGCGACGTGGCCCGCAAGGCCACCCGCCGGATCCGCGAGAACTTCCGCATCGCCACGATCTACAACGTGATCGCGGTGCCGCTGGCGGTGATCGGGCTGGCGACGCCGCTGATTGCCGCATTGGCGATGTCCTCCTCGTCGATTACCGTGTCGCTGAACGCGCTGCGACTGAGGTAAGCCGATGGAAGTCCTGTCCTATCTGATCCCGATTTCGCTTACGCTGGGCGCGGTGGGGCTCGTGGCCTACTTCTACACGGTCCGTT
>JBFXGQ010000162.1:0-8580 GCA_050177915.1 Pseudodonghicola sp.
GCGGTGATCGCCTTGACCCGGCGGAACAGCCGGAAGCGGGAGCGGATCACCTTGGCGAGACCGGCCAGAACCTCGGCCAGGTTGCCGCCCGATTGCTGCTGGATCGTCACCGCCACGGCGAGGAACCGCAAATCCTGCATGTCCAGCCGTTCGGCCATTTCCTTCAGCGCCTCGCTGACGTCGCGGCCATAGGCGGCCTCGTCCGCGATGATGCCGAATTCGGTGGCCAGCGGGTCCTCGACCTCCTTCGCCACGATCTGGATGGCGGAGGTAAAGGGGTGACCGACCCGCAGCGACCGCACCATCAGCTCGATCGCGTCGGGCAGCTGTTCCTCGATCATCGACATGCGCTTCTTGGCCTTGTGGTTGATCCAGACGTAGACCGCGCCGATGCCGATCCCGACCGAGGCGATCAGGCGCACCGCCGGGCCGGTGTCGGTGCCCACGCTCAACCCGACATAGGCCAGCGTCGCCAGACCGCCCATGATCATCATCAGCTGGCGCGGGCTGAAGGCGATCGCCGCCTTCTGCGCCTTGGCCGCCAGCAGGGAATAGAGCGGGATCGACTGCGACTTCATGTGCTGGCGCATTTCCTTGCGCAGCTGTTCCAGCACCTGTTCGCGCCCGGCGCCCTTGTCCAGCATCTCCAGCCGGCGGTTCACCCGGCTGTTCAGGCTGATCGAGCGTCCGAAGGACACCAGATACAGCCCTTCGACCAGCACCAGAACGCCGATGAAGATCAGTACGTAGATGATCGCCTCGATACCGAATTGCATCAGTGCATCTCCATCGTGGTGGGATCGTAGATCGAGGCCGGCAGGTCATAGCCCCACATGCGGAACCGTTCCGAGAAATGGCTGCGCACGCCGGTGGCGGTGAAATGGCCGATGATCTTGTTGTCCGGGGTCAGCCCGACGCGCTGGTAACGGAAGATCTCCTGCATCGAGATCACGTCGCCCTCCATCCCGGTGATCTCGGTGATCGAGACCATGCGGCGCGAGCCGTCCTGCAGGCGGCTGGCCTGCACGATCAGGTTGACCGCGCTGGCGATCTGGCTGCGCAGCGCCTTGATCGGCATCTCGATCCCGGCCATGGCGATCATGTTCTCCAGCCGGCTGACCGCGTCGCGGGCCGAGTTGGCGTGGATCGTGGTCATAGACCCGTCGTGACCGGTGTTCATCGCCTGCAGCATGTCGATCACCTCCTCGCCGCGGGTCTCGCCGACGATGATGCGGTCGGGCCGCATCCTGAGCGCGTTCTTCAGGCAGTCGCGCGCGGTGACCTCGCCGCGGCCCTCGACGTTGGGCGGGCGGCTTTCCATCCGGCCGACATGGACCTGTTGCAGCTGCAGTTCCGCCGTATCCTCGATGGTGAGGATGCGTTCCGAGTTGTCGATGAAGGAAGACAGCGCGTTCAGCGTGGTGGTCTTGCCCGAACCGGTGCCGCCCGACACGATGATGTTCAGCCGGGTGGCGACGGCGGCCTGCAGATAGGCGGCCATCTCCTCGGAGAAGGCGCCGAAATTGACCAGCTCGTCGATGCTGAGCTTGTCCTTCTTGAACTTGCGGATCGACACCAGCGAGCCGTCCACCGCGATCGGCGGCACCATTGCGTTGAAACGCGATCCATCGGCCAGACGGGCGTCGACATAGGGGTTGGATTCATCGACCCGCCGGCCCACCGCCGAGACGATCTTGTCGATGATCCGCAGCAGGTGGCGTTCGTCCTTGAAGGTCACGTCGCTCAGCTGCAGCTTGCCGTTGCGCTCGACAAAGACCTGATGCGGGCCGTTGACCAGAATGTCGTTGACCGTGTCGTCCTGCAGCAGCGTCTCCAGCGGGCCGAGGCCGGTGACCTCGTCGTAAAGCTCCTTGGTCAGCGTCTGCCGGTCCTCGCGGTTGAGGACGATGTTCTTCTCTTCCAGGATCTCGGTCGAGATGGCGGTGATCTCGGTGCGCAGCTCGGCCTCCGACGCGTGTTCCAGTGCCGCGAGGTTGAGGTTGTCCAGCAGCGCCCGGTGCAGCTCCAGCTTGATCTCGCTCATCCGCTCCTTGCGCTTGCGGTCGCGGTCCTGCGGGGCGACCTGGGCCGCGGTGGCCGGCATCGGCTTGCGCAGCCGCGCGGTGGGCTTCGGCGCCGCCTCAGAGGCCGGCTTGACCTGCGTCGACGGGGTGACGGCCACCTTGGCGCGGGCATTGCTCTCGGCCTGTTTCTTGAACTTGGAAAACACGGTTTTGCCCCCTTATGGCTGTCTAGGCCGCCGCCGCCTCTTCGCGGCCCAGGTCGTGCAGCGACTGGGCGAGCTTGGCGATTTCCTTGCGCAGCGGGTTCTTGCCGCAGGACGAGGCCAGCGGCAGGCCGTGGTCGCAGGCCTGGGTGATCGGCTTGCCGCCGTCCGGCAGCTGCAGGTCGATCGAGATGCCCAGGGATTCGGCCATGCGGCGGACCCGGCTCTTGCCCGACAGATCGGTGAACTTGGGCGCCCGGTTCAGGGCGAAACGCATCTTGGCGAAGGGCAGATCCTCGGATTGCAGGGCGCGCTTCAGCCGCAGGGCGTTCTGGGCCGAGCGCATGTCCAGCTCGATCATGGCGAAATAGACATGCGCGGCCTGCAGCGTGGTCTCGGACCACTGAATCAGGGTTTTCGGCATGTCGATCACGACATAGTCGAAATGCTTGCGCGCCATGTCGATGACGCGCTGCACGTCCTCGGGGGTGATCAGGTCCAGCGGCACCATGTCGGCGGGTGCCGTCAGCACATGCATCTTCTCCTCGAAGCTCAGCAGCGCCTGACCGAAGATCTCGTCATCCATGGCCTCGGTGTCCGACAGCATGTCGAAGACGTTTTCGCGCCGCGGCAGGTCCAGATAGGTGGCGACCGAGCCATATTGCAGATCGAGGTCGATCAGGCAGACGCCGGGGCCGTCCTTGCCGTCGAGATTGGCCAGCTCCCAGGCCAGGTTGACCGCCAGCGTGGTCGAGCCGGTGCCGCCGGCCAGACCGTGCACGACGATCACCGCACCCTCCTTGGCCGAACCCGATTGCAGATGGTTGGTGGCGGGCGCCAGCTGTTGCGGGCCGGCCTTCTGCGCCTTGATCCGGTCGATGGCCGACTGCAGCTCGTTCTCGGGCAGCGGGTAGGGGACGAATTCGTCCGCGCCCTTGCGCAGCAGCTGGTGCAGCGAGGCCGGCGTCACGTCCTCGGCGATCAGGATGACGTCGATGTCGCGCGCCTTGGCCTGGCCGATGATCTCTCCCAGCAGCACCAGATTGCCCTCGTCGCCGCTGTCGATGGCCAGCGCCACGAATTCCAGCGCCTCGGCCTCGGGTTGGTTGAAGAAGGTCAGCGCCTCGGCAAATCCCAGATCCCCCCAGGCCTCGCCCAGGGCGGTTTCCATATCCTCGATCAGCAGATCGAAATTCTGAACGTCCCGGCTGATCGTACAGGCGACGATCGGAGCGAGTTCCGTGTGCGGCATTGCGCTGCTCATTGCCTTCATCCTCTGTTCGGTGGTCCGGAAGCGGATTGCGCTGCGCCGACATCGGTCGGTCCGGCCCGCCTGGACCCGCATGCGACTCGGAAAAGCCGCACGTCTGCCATTGAGGAGAATGTCCTTGAAAATCTGGGCGAGATTGGGGCCAAAAAACCCCAATTGTAGGGAAACGGGCGACGATGCCGGCCCGATCGCCCTATTGTCAGTCGGACAGGGAAGACGTGGATTTGCTCAGGGTCGAGACCGGCTGCGCGCTCTGGACATATTCGCGGTAGACCACCCGGGCATATTGACCGTCCAGCAGCGTCGGTGTGCGCTTGAGGAACCCCGAGACTTCGGTCACCGTGCGGCGGTTGCGCCGTTCGCGGCCCTGGGTCACGATCAGCGGCTGGGTCTCGCCATAGGAGACCACCGCCTCCAGCCGTCCGCGGCTGATACCGCGCGCAGAGAGATAGGCGACCACCGCATTGGCGCGGCGCTGGCCCAGACGGCGGTTATAGGCGTCCGAGCCCACCGCATCGGTATGGCCGTAGACGCGGAAGCGGACCTCGGGGAACTGGCGGATCCAGTCGGCTTGCCGGTCCAGCGCGGCGCGTGCCGCGGCGTCCAGCTGGACGCTGTCGAAGGCGAAGGTGATGGTGCTGGGCACTTCCTGGGCGAAGCGGTTGGCCAGGCTGACCACATAGTCGCGCTCGCCGGTCATGATCATGGTGTTGTTCATGGTGGCGTTGCCGAATTCGCCGGTGTCGGCCAGCGCACCGGCCTCGCGCAGGAAACTGTTGGGCACCGGGCCCCAGGTCGGGCCGCAGCCGGCCAGCGCCAGCGCCGCCCCCAGACCCGTGATCAGCTTGTGCATGCGGGGCATCCTTCGCTCAGTCCATCACATAGCCGTAAGAGCCGCTGAAATCCTGCTTGGCGACCTCGCCGGCGGCACCGCTGGGCTGCCGCCTGGTCGAGCCGGTGCGCCCGAACAGGAACAGATCGCTTTCGGTCGGCGGTTTCACCCGGTCGGTGGGCAGCGCCAGCGCCTCGCCGCGGGTGGGGGTGACCAGATGGGCGGTGACGATGATCACCAGCTCGGTCTGGCTGCGCTTGTAATCGGCACTGCGGAACAGCGAGCCCAGCACCGGCACATCGCCCAGCCAGGGCAATTGCGAGGCGTTGTCGAGGAACTTGTCCTCGATCAGCCCGGCGATGGCGAAGCTTTCGCCGTCGCGCATCTCGATGGTGGTCGAGGTCTCGCGGCGAGAGAAGGCGTCGACCTCGAAGCCGTTCACGTTGACACTGTTGGAACTGTCGATGGCCGAGACCGCGGCGCGCAGTTCCAGATTGATCAGATCGCCGTCGACCACCCGGGGGGTGAAGGCGAGCTCGATCCCGAAGGGTTTGAATTCGATGGTGTAGACGCCATCGGTCTGCGCCACCGGAATGGGGTATTCGCCGCCGGCGAGGAATTTCGCCTCCTGTCCCGACAGCGCCGAGAGGTTGGGCTCGGCCAGCGTGCGCACGACGCCCTTCTGCTCCAGCGCCTCAAGCAGCAGGTTGACCTGGAAGGCGCCGGCGTTGAAGCCGAAGACCACGGCGCCGGCATTGTCGTTCGAGGTCGGGATATTGCCGGCGAGCGAACTGGTCAGGCTGGGCTGGTTGTTCAGCGTGCCGGTGCCGCCGGTGGCGCCGAAATTGCTGCCGCCGCTGATCCCCAGCGAGGAGCTGAGCGATTTCGACACGCTGCGCTGCATCTCGGCGAAGCGGACCTTGAGCATGACCTGCTGCACGCCGCCCACGCTCATCAGGTTCGACACCCGGTCGGGGGCGTAGCGTTCGGCCAGATCCAGTGCGCGCTGCAGGCGCTGGGCGCTGGAGACGGTGCCCGACAGCACGATGCCGTCGTTGGCGGTGCGCACCTCGATCTTTTCGTTCGGCAGGATCTGGCGCAGCCGTTCCTTGAACTCGGTGACGTCGGCGGCGACCTTGACCTCGACATTGGTGATCAGCCGGCCGGAGGCATCGAGCAGCGTCAGCGTGGTCATGCCGGGCGATTTACCCAGCACATAGATCGTGCGGTCGGACAGCGAGGAGATATCGGCGATGCCGGGGTTGGCGATGCTGAGCTCGGCGAAGGGCACGTCGCTCTCGACCACCACCGCGCGGTTCATCGGCACGTCCAGCGTCGAGGCAGTGCCTTTCTTGACCACGCGCAGAATATCGCCCTGGGCCATCGCGCCCAGGGGCGACACGCAGAGTACTGTCAGCCCGACCAGGGCCGCCTTCAGCCAACGGTTTATCGCCATGTGACCTGCCTCTCCGATCACGCCTCGGTACCGGGTCTTTTCGCCCGAATTGTCGCTTACTGTGCGGCATAAGCGGATTTTTTTCAAGAATCAAAGATTTCCGCGCAACTGCTGATGTGGATAAGGCACAACAACGCGGCACCGCCCGGCAGGGCGATACCGCTGTTGGTCGGGGAATTGCCCCGCGATTTCATCAGTTTGTGCAGGGGATCGGGATCTCGACCACGTCCGAGCCGCGGCGGGTGCGGATGGTGCAGACCTCGGGCTTTTGCGACGGTGCGCTGTCTTCGACCTGTTCCAGGCCGAGCAGGGCGCGCTGATCGACCTCGATCGGGGCGGAGACGGTGTCATCCTCGGCCCCGACCAGTGCCAGCGACAGCCGGCCCGAGGTCTGCGCCTGCGCCAGCGCCGCCACCTGTTCGGGGCGCACCGCCACGGTGACGGTGCGGGCGATGGTGGCACCGCTGACATCGTCGCTGGCGGTCTGGTCCACCGCGATCAGCTGCACGCCGGTCTCGATCAGGCGGGTCACCTCGCCGCGGGCGCCCTCGATGGCGTCCCGCACGCTGCCGGTCCAGTAGACATCGACCCGATCGCCCGGGCGCAGGAAGCCCGACACGCCCGAGGCCACGTCGACCCGGATCGCAAAGGCGCGCATGCCGCGTTCCAGTTGCGAGGTGATGCCGGCATCCTGACCCGGCTTGGTCACCTTGACGGCCAGCACCGCCTCGTCCTTCTCCATCGCGCGCAGCACCACGCGGACACGGTCGGGATCGTCCGGCACCAGCGCGGCGAGATCGGTAAAGGCGCCCTCGGGGATCGCGTTCCTGGGCCAGCGCACCCGGCGCACGCTGTCCCGGGTCAGGGCTTCGCCATAGCGGAGCGGGCGCTGGGCCACATAGACATCGGTGACCGGCACGACCTCCTGCCGCGCGGCGCGCTCCTGCGCCAGCGCCTGCTGATAGTCCGCGATGTAGTTTCTGGCCATCATCACCGCGCCGCCCGCCAGGGCCACGCCAAGGACCAGAACAAGACCGAAAACTGCACGCATAGCGAAACCTTTCACAAGTTGCCGCGCTCCGCCTGCTGAAGCGCGGGATCCAGCGTCAAGTTACATTCTAGTTGCCGAATGTGGCGAAATCGCGGTGTCCCCAGGACAGCTCGGGGGCCATTGCGAGGACCGTCCGGGGATGCGACGTCATTCGACCGTCTTGTTGCTCAGGTGGGTGCCGACGTGGGTGCCGAGCCCGTCGGTTGCATCGTGCAGCGCGGTGAACGCCAGACCGCAGAGGCCGACGACGGCGGCGGTCAGCACCACCCAGTCGACGGTGACGGCGCCGGTTTCGTCACGGCGGAATTTTCGGGCAAAGCGGAACATGGTCGCCTTCTCCTTTGGGTTGAGATCTGCGAGGACAGATCGCGGGCGTCGGGCGCCATGACCTCCGGCGCCCGCATAAATGCATCCCCGATGAAATGCGCTGAATGGGGCAGTATTGCGGCGTCGCCGGGAAATTTCGGCGCCTGCGCATGATTTGGCCCATGCCTGCGATGGTCTGCGAGGGCCGGAGCCGGGCAGGGGGCGCCCCCCCGAATGCAAGATGCCGCGCTCCCGGAGGAGCGCGGCATTGGTCGATGGCGAAGCCGATCGCGGCTTAGTCGGTGGCGCCGGTCGAGCCTGCGGTGTTCGGGTCTTTGGCCGAGATGTAGCTGCCGGTGTTCTTGGTCAGGTCGGTCGCGCCATCGCTGATGGCGGTATAGGCGGCACCGGCCAGGGCGACGACGGCGGCGGTCAGCACAACCCAGTCAACGGTGACGGCGCCGTTCTCGTCGCGACGGAACTTTTTGATGAACTTGATCATGAGTGGTCCCTCCAAAGGATCATATCGGTTGTATTCGCTTACCGCGTCGTCCGATTGGACCTGCTCTCTCATTGGTCCCGTCCGGCTTGGTATGGGGACATATAGCCAGCGGCTCGTGGCAGGAATTGGGCCAAAAGGCGGATTTTTCGGTACAACCCTGAGTTATTCGTCGGATTTGATTTAACGGCATGATTAAAAAGGATATTTTATGAATTTTCACGATGCCGTGCCGCCGCGGGCCGATGCAAAATGGCGTCAAATCTGGCAAAAAAGTCAGAATTTGGGCCGGAACTCTGGCGTGGACGGGCGGATTCGCGGAAGGTCTGCAAAAAAGATTTCAGGACGACGAGGCGAGCAGATGGGTCTTCGTGTCTTCCTACGAACGCTGGCCGCCGGGGTGGCGGCGACCGCGCTGACCGGCGCGGACGGACGGGGCATGGCCGACACGCCCGCGCCCTATCCCGATTTCCAGGCCAAGCGGGTGACGCCACCGGCGCCGGGCACCAGACGGCGGATCACCGTGCAGATCCAGCCGGGCGACGGGCTGAAACCGGTGGCCGAGAAACCGGTGGCCGAGGAGCGTGTCGCAGCGCTTCCCGCTCCGGGCGCGGTTGCCGGCGCGGGCGGCCGCTACGATTGGTTCTGGGACAAGATCTCGCCCGATCTGGCGCAGTCGGGGCCGGGGCGGCTGCAGGGGGCGCTGCAGGTGCTGAGCGGCTCGGGAGAGGTGGCGGCGCCGCGGCTGCAGGCGCTGCAGGACATCGCCAGGGCGCGCGGCGTGCCGATTCTGAGCGCGACGGTGGGCACCCGGGTGTCGCCGGCGCTGGTGCTGGCGGTGATCGCGGTGGAATCGGGCGGCAAGGCGGATGCGGTCAGCCGGGCCGGGGCGCAGGGGCTGATGCAGCTGATGCCGGATACCGCGGCGCGCTTCGGGGT
>JBFXGQ010000163.1:0-8497 GCA_050177915.1 Pseudodonghicola sp.
GCCGACATCGCCAGCAGGATCAGATCGTCGCGCAGCGCCCCCGCCACCTCGAGGCAGAGCGCCAGGCCGAGATCGGCGTTGAGCGAGCGTTCGTGGAATTCGTCGAAGATCACCGCGCCGATGCCGGGCAGATCGGGATCGGATTGCAGCATCCGGGTCAGGATGCCTTCGGTGACCACCTCGATCCGGGTGGATTTCGACACCTTGCTGTCGCCCCGGATGCGATAGCCGACGGTCTGGCCGGCGGGCTCTCCCAGCGTCTCGGCCATCCGCTCGGCGGCGGCGCGGGCGGCGAGGCGGCGCGGCTCCAGCATGACGATGCGGCCCTGGGTCAGGCCGGCCTCCAGCATCGCCAGCGGCACCCGGGTGGTCTTGCCGGCGCCGGGCGGCGCCTGCAGCACGGCGCGGCGATGGCTCCGCAGCGCCGCCAGCAGGTCAGGCAGGGCGTCGTCGATCGGCAGGGCAGGGGCGGTGGGGCGTGTCATCCGCGCCTTATCGGCCAAACCCCGCGGCAGGTCTAGCGGCGCAGCAGCAGGGCCGGGCCATAGACGGTTTCGACCCGGATGCGCCGCGCCCGCATGGCGCCCGCCTCCGCCGCGTAATGGATCTGCAGCGCGAAGTCGCGGCGGCGGCGCAACTCCTCGGGCGGGTAGCCGGCGAGGCGGCGGTAGAGGCCGGTACAGACGATCTCTCCCGCGCGCTCCTCACCCCCGGTCAGGGCGATCTCGCTCAGCCGCTCGCCGTCGAACACCCGCTGGCGCAGATCGCAGAGGCCGTCGTCCTCGCGGTCGCGCAGCACCATCAGGATCGCGGTCAGCGGATCGACGGCGCCGCGCTGTATGCTGTCCGCCACCGCCGGGGCGCCGGGCAGGGCGGCCCGCGCGATCCCGCCGTCATAGCTGAGCTGCGCCCGCGATTCGCGCTGACCGGTGTTCATCTCCTCGCGGTAGGCGGTGGGGAAAAATCGTGCGCCGGCGCGGGTGCCGCTGGCCTGCAGCACGAACCGCACCCGCGCCAGGGCGCCGGCCAGCCCGGTGGTGCGGAACTGCGACGACACCGTATAGTGCCGGTCCTCCAGCGATCCGGTCAGCACCAGCTCGCCCACCCGGACCCCCAGCGCCTGCACCGCATAGCGGGCGGCGATCGGTTCGGCCACGGCGCCGGATGGCGCCAGCAGCAGCGCGGCACAGATCGTCAGTCCCCGTATTGCGCCGGCGATCATGCCGCCCTCCTGAACGCTCCGCACTGGACAATCGGCGTCCGGCCAAGGCATGAAGGGCGCCGGACCGGCAGGATATGGCGATGCAGATACAGGACCTGGGTGACAAGATCTTGAATGGCGACCGCCGGGCACTGGCCCGCGCGATCACCTTGGTGGAAAGCCGGCGTGCCGACCACCGGGCGCAGGCGGCAGAGCTGCTGGACCGGCTGCGCAGCGCCGGGCGTCAGGCGATCCGCATCGGTCTGTCGGGCACCCCGGGGGTGGGCAAATCCACCTTCATCGAAAGCTTCGGCATGATGCTGACCGGCCAGGGGCTGCGGGTGGCGGTGCTGGCGGTCGATCCCTCCTCGGCGCGCTCGGGCGGCTCGATCCTGGGCGACAAGACCCGGATGGAGCAGCTGAGCCGGCAGAAGAACGCCTTTATCCGCCCCTCGCCCAGCCAGACCCATCTGGGCGGCGTGGCGCGGCGCACGCGCGAGGCGGTGGAGCTGTGCGAGGCCGCCGGCTTCGACGTGATCCTGATCGAGACGGTGGGGGTGGGCCAGTCCGAAACCGTGGTGGCGGAAATGTCGGACCTGTTCATCCTGCTGCTGGCGCCCGCCGGCGGCGACGAGCTGCAGGGCGTCAAGCGCGGCATCATGGAGATGGCCGACCTGATCCTGGTCAACAAGGCCGACGGCGATCTGAAACCGGCGGCGACCCGGACCTGTTCCGACTATGCCGGCGCGCTGCGGCTGCTGCGCAAGCGACCGCAGGATCCTGAGGGCTTTCCCAAGGCGATGATGGTCTCCGCCCAGCAGGAGACCGGGCTGGCCGAGGCCTGGGATCAGATGATGACGCTGGTCGACTGGCGGCGCGAGGCCGGCCATTGGGACCGGCGGCGCGCCGAACAGGCGCTCTACTGGTTCGACCAGGAGGTGCGCCAGGCGCTGCTGGCGCGGCTGGAGACGCCGCAGGCGCGGGCGGCGATGGCGGTGCTGTCGGACCGGGTCGCGGGCGGCGAGATCTCGCCCGCCGCGGCGGCCGAGGAGATGCTGCGCGACCATCTTCCGGCCTGATCCCGCCGGGCTGCAGGCGGGGCTTGACGATTCCCCGAGGCGAGCGTAATAGCCTGCGGACGAGATTCCGGGCGCTGCCAAAGCGGCGCCCCTGTTATTTACAGGGCCACGCGGGGGCAGGGAACGCCCCGGCACAAACGCCCGAGAAAAGACGAGGATGAACCCATGTCGCGCCGCTGCGAACTGACCGGTAAAGGCCCCATGACTGGCAACAACGTCAGCCATGCCAACAACAAGACCCGCCGCCGTTTCCTGCCGAACCTGAACGATGTGACCCTGCAGTCCGAGACTCTGGGCCGCGGCGTCAAACTGCGGATTTCGGCTTCGGCGCTGCGCAGCGTCGATCACCGCGGCGGCCTGGACGCCTTCCTGGCGAAAGCCAAGGACGAGGACCTGTCGTCCAACGCGCTGAAGATCAAGAAAGAGATCGCCAAGGCCGCTGCCGTCAGCGCCTCCTGATCCTTTCGGACCGAGAGATCCAGCGACCCCGTGCCGATCCGGCGCGGGGTTTTGCGTTTGCGCTTGCGGGGCCGGCCCGGGGGCGCCTATATCGGGCGGGATGACCCGAGCCCTGCGTTCATATCTGGCCCTCGCGCTGGTCGCTGTCATGGCGCTGACCAGCCACAGCATGGCCGCCGCCCGCGGCGCCGCCGGCGTTGCCGGCCAGATCGAGCTTTGCACCGGCACCGGGCCGATCACCGTCTATGTCGACGACAAGGGCGCGCCGATAGGCCCGCCGCATATCTGTCCCGACTTCGCGCTGCATTTCCTGGCCTTCGTGGCGCCGCCCGATATCGCGCCGGTGCCGCTCGGCGCCCGGTTCCAGGCGCATGTGCCGCCCCGGCTTGTCGTCCGGGGCGATGACCCGACCCTTGCCGCCAGCGCGCGCGGCCCTCCTGCGATCGTCTGAGACCCGATTTCCTATACAAATCAGACACCGATCCCATGAGGAGACAGATCATGTCCGTCAAAACCACCCTGTTCGCCGCCGCCGCTGCGGCCCTGTCCTTTGCCCTGCCCGCGCTTGCCGGCGACATCATGGTGCAGGACCCCTATGCCCGCGCCTCGACCGCCATGTCCGGCTCCGGCGCCGCCTTCATGATGCTGATGAACCACGGCGATCAGGACGATCGCCTGGTCTCGGCCAGCTCGGATGTCGCCAAGCGGGTCGAGCTGCACACCCATAAGGAGGATGCCAACGGCGTCATGCGCATGATGGAGGTCCCCGAGGGCTTTCCGATCCCCGCCGGCGGCATGCATGCGCTGGCGCGCGGCGGCGATCACGTCATGCTGATGGGGCTGAACCGGCCGCTGGCGCAGGGCGATATCGTCACCCTGACCCTGACCTTCGAGAAGGCCGGCGAGATGACCATCGGGGTGCCGGTGGATCTGGAGCGCCAGCCTGCGGCCGGCGGCATGCAGATGCAGATGCAGCACGGCCAGATGAAAACCGGCGACTGATCCGCTGACATCACCGCAGCAACGATGGCCGCACCCGCAGGGTGCGGCCATTTTCGTTTGTGCGGATCGGGTGGTGCGCCGGCCTGCGGGCGGGCGGCGAGGGGCAGGCGGCGGGTGCCTCCGGCGGGAGTATTTGGGGCGAGAAGAAGCCGCAGGGCTGTCGTCCTGCGGCGGTGGCTCAGCCGGTCTGCCGGCCGGCCAGCAGCTCTGCCACCCAGGCGGGGACGGTGCGGGTCGCCGGGCCGAAGCGGGTTTCGTCGAAGCGCGACACCACCGCCGAGGGATCGAGGTTCAGCTCGACCGTATGGGCGCCGGCGGCGGCGGCCTCCTGCACGAAGCCGGCTGCCGGATAGACCTGGCCGGAGGTGCCGATGGCGGCGAAGAGATCGGCGGTCATCAGGTGGTCGAAGATCTCGTCCATGTCATAGGGCATCTCGCCGAACCAGACGATGTCGGGGCGGGCGCTGGGGCCCTGGCAGGCGGGGCAGGGGGCGCCCGCCTGCATCCGTTCGGGCGCCGGCCAGCGGTGGCCGCAGGCGGCGCAGAGCGCGCTGTCGAGCCGGCCGTGCATATGCAGAACCCCGGTCGCGCCGGCCTTTTCGTGCAGCGCGTCGACGTTCTGGGTGACGATCACCACCTCGCCCGCCCAGTCCGCCTGCAGTCGCGCCAGCGCCGCATGGGCGGCATTGGGCTGCGCCTCGGCCGCCTGGATGCGGCGCATGTTGTAGAACTCCTGCACCAGCGCGGGGTTGCGGGCGAATCCCTCGGGCGTCGCCACATCCTCGATCCGGTGCTGCGCCCAGAGCCCGCCCTCGTCGCGGAAGGTGCCGAGGCCGCTTTCGGCCGAGATACCGGCGCCGGTCAGAATGACGATCTTTTGCATGGTCTTTCCCATGTGCCCCCCATGTCCTATCACAGTGGCGGAAGGAGTCCCCCATGACCACCCGTATTCTGTTCGTCTGCCTTGGCAATATCTGCCGCTCGCCCGCCGCCGAGGGGGTGGCGCGCGCGCTGCTGCCGGGGCTGGAGATCGACAGCGCCGGCACCTCGGACTGGCATGTGGGCGAGCCGCCCTACGGGCCGATGCAGCGGGCGGCGCGGGCGCGCGGGATCGACCTGTCGGCGCTGCGGGCGCGGCAGTTCGTGGCAGAGGATTTCTACCGCTTCGATTTGATCCTGGCGATGGACGACAACAATCTGGCCGCCATCGAGGCGCTGCGCCCGGCCGCGGCGGCGACCGAGGTGCGGCGGTTCACCGATTACGCGCCGCAGACCGGGGCGGACCATGTGCCCGATCCCTATTACTCCCGCGATTTCGACGGCGCGCTGGACCTGATCGAGATGGCGGCCCAGGGGCTGAAGCGCGCGCTCGACACCGGTCTCTGAGGTCCGATCTTAAGCGAAGCCAAATCTGCCGGATCGTGATGCGAAATCTCGCAGCCGCGGTCTTGCCTGCGGTGGGCGCGGTGCGAAGGAATGGGGCCAGAGCCCTTTCATCTGCCCGTTCCTCCGCCCGTTCCTCCGCGTGTCACCATGTCCTGCCGCCGCCACTCAGCCCGCACTTTCACCGCCCGATCACTCCTCGATCACCCGCAGCTGGCCGGCCAGCCACGGCAGCCGGTTGACCGCCGGGTCGATCATCTGGCTGCGGATCAGCCGGCGCATGGTCTGGGCCACGTCGCGCGGTACCCGGTCGGCCCAGTCGGCGGCGGCGAACAGCGAGATGGTGCGCGAGAAGGCCGCGAAGGGCAGCGGGAAGACGTCGATATCGTCGTGGAACCGGCCGGCGCGCACATAACCCAGGGGCGTGGTCACCGCCCAGCCGATCCGCCGCGCCACCATCGCCATCAGCGCCAGGTGGCTGCCGATCTCGAACCGCTCCTCGAACTGCAGCCGCTGGCGGGCCAGATGCGCCTCGATCTGGCGCGAGATCATCTGTTCGCGGGCGTAGCGCAGCAGCGGCAGGCCGGACAGCGAGGCCATGATATCCTGGCGATCGGCCACCGCGCCGCGCGGCGCGACCAGCACGAAGGGGTCGCGCACCAGCCGGTATTCCGCGATGCCCTCGCGCAGCTCGCCGCTGCTGGCGGCCACCGCGATATGCAGCCGCCGCTCCTCCAGTGCCGCGTTGATCTCATGGCTGGGGGCGGTGATCATCTTGAACCGGCAGCGGGTCAGGCTGTCGGCCAGGATGGTGACCAGCCGCGGCGTCAGGTCGTTGTCGAAATCGTCGATCAGCCCGAAGGAGAGCGTGGTCAGCTCGCTGAGGTCCATCACTGTCAGCTCGCTCTGCGCCAGTCGCAGTTCCGACAGCATCGCCTCGGTCCGCGCCAGAAAGCTGCGCCCCGCCGGAGTCAGCACCATCGGCCGGCGGCCGTGGTCGACCAGATCGGCCCCCAGCGCCTTTTCCAGGTTGCGCAGCTGCTGGCTGACGGCCGGCTGGCTGAGGCCGGTCAGCTCGGCCGCCTGCGCCACCGATCCGGTGGTTCCCAGCGCCGCGAAGACCTCGAGCCCGCGCAGCGTCACGCCTTTCAACAGCATGTCCCGTTTCCCGTCAGTTTTGTCTTTTGTGAAACTAGCCTGATCTTCGGTCAAGTCCCCGAAATCCGGTCCAGACCCCTAGTGAGGTGAGTGCCATGTCCGCAGATGTCCTGAAATCCGCCCGCAGCGTCGCGGCCGCCCCGGGCGGTGATATCGCCGATAGCGTCGCGGTCATGCTGGCGCGGATCGCCGCGGGGGGCGAGGCGGCGGCGCTGGACTATGCCCGCCGGCTCGATGGCTGGGACGGTCCGGTGCGGGTGCCCGAGGCGGTCGTGCGCGCCGCCGCCGCCCGGGTGCCCGAGGCGCTGAAACGGGCGATCGGCTATGCGCATGAGAACATCCGCCGGTTTGCCGAGGCTCAGCGCGCCTCGGCGCTGGATTTCGAGATGGAGCTGCGCCCGGGGCTGACCGTGGGCCAGCGGCAGATCCCGCTGGCCGCCGCCGGCTGCTATGTGCCCGGCGGACGCTATGCCCATATCGCCTCGGCCCTGATGAGCATCGCCACGGCGCGGGCGGCCGGCGTGGCCGATATCACCGCTTGTTCGCCGCCGCGGGGCGCCGAGGGGATCCCGGCGGCGATGCTCTATGCCATGACGCTGGCCGGTGCCGACCGCATCCTGGTGCTGGGCGGGGTGCAGGGGGTGGCGGCGATGGCGCAGGGGCTGTTCGGGGCGCCGCCGGCGGATATTCTGGTGGGGCCCGGCAATGCCTTCGTGGCCGAGGCCAAGCGGCAGCTGTTCGGCCCGGTCGGCATCGACATGTTCGCCGGCCCCACCGATCTGCTGATCATCGCCGACCGCAGCGCCGATCCGCGTACCGTGGCCTGGGATCTGGCGGCGCAGGCCGAACATGGCGCCACCTCGCCGGTCTGGCTGGTCACCGATCACCGGCCGCTGGCCGAGGCGGTGCTGCGGCTGCTGCCCGGCTGTTTCGACGCCTTGCCCGAGCCCAATGCCACCGCCGCCCGCACCGCCTGGGAGGATCTGGGCGAGGTCACGGTCTGCGCCGGGCGCGAGGAGATGGCGGCGCTGGCCGATGCCTATGCGCCCGAGCATCTGCATGTGCAGGCCGCCGATCCCGACTGGTGGCGCGGCCGGCTGGGGGCCTATGGATCGCTGTTTCTCGGGGCGGAGACCACGGTGGCCTTCGGTGACAAGGCGGCTGGCCCCAACCATGTGCTGCCCACCGCGCGGGCGGCGCGCTACACCGGCGGGCTCAGCGTGCACAAGTTTCTCAAGACCGTCACCTGGCAGCGGGCCGCCGGGGCCGCACTGCCGGAACTGGCGCGGGCCACCGCCGCGATCAGCCGCGCCGAGGGGATGGAGGGGCACGCCCGCAGCGCCGAGCTGCGGCTGGAGTGCTCTCCGCCGGCGCTGCGGCTGGCCGCAACCGGAGAGGGGTGAGCGATGAGGCTGGTGAAATCGTTCCACTCCGGGCGGGCGCATCTGCCCGTCGCGCCGGACATTCCGGGGGCCGGAGGTCTGCACCGGGCGCGGAACCGGCGGCAACAGCACCCGCAGGCCGGAGGTCCTGAGGGCCGAGGCGCAGTCGGACCGCGCCGGCCAGGCCATCGCCGCGCGAGCGCATCCGGGGTCGGCCGATGATTCCGGTCGGCATCCTTGGCGGCATGGGGCCGGAGGCCACCATCCTGCTGATGCAGAGGGTGTTGCAGGCGGTGCCCGCCCATGACGACGCGGATCATATCCCGCTGATTGTGCATCAGAACCCGCAGGTGCCCAGCCGCATCGTGGCGCTGATCGACGGCTGGGGCGCAGACCCGGCGCCGGTCCTGGCGCAGATGGCGCGGGACCTGCATGCCGCCGGTGCCGGCGCGCTGGCGATGCCCTGCAACACCGCGCATCACTATGTCGCCGCGGTGGCAGCGGCGTCGCCGCTGCCGGTGCTGAACATGGTGGAGCTGACGGCCGAGGCGCTGGCCGCCGGCGGCGCCTGGCAGGTCGGCGTGCTGGCCTCGCCCGCCGTCCGGCTGACCGGGGTGTTCGACGCGGCTTTCGCCGCCCGCGGCCTTGCCGCCTGCTTTCCCGCCGACGACGCGCCGCTGCTGGCGCTGATCCGGGCGGTGAAGGCCGGGGACGGATCGGGCGTGGCGGCGTTGGCGGATCAGGCCCACGCCCTGCTGGACCGGGGTTGCGATAGGGTTCTGGTCGCCTGTACCGAACTGTCGCTGCTGGCGCCGCAACTGCCCGCCGATCTG
>JBFXGQ010000164.1:0-8469 GCA_050177915.1 Pseudodonghicola sp.
AGTTGAGCGGGATCAGCGCACCGTTGGATTTCAGGTCGACCGCGATGCCGGCGGTGTCGGCGATCTCTCCGAGGAACATGCGGATATTCACCGTCATGAAATTGTCCTCGGGATAGCCGGAGGCCATCAGCATCGGGGTATCTGCTGCGGCGGGCACACTGGCCAGCCCGGTCGCAAGACTGGCAGCCAGGGCAAGACCGCCGAACAGCCGGCGGCGGGTCAGGGAAAGTGCGAATGTCATGGAAACCTCCTGTCGCGTCTTTGTCGGCCGGCCGATTGGTGCGACTCGGCCTTACAATATTTGTATAAAATATTGTACAGACACTATGATCAGAGGCAAGGAATTCCTATCGAGGGACGAGAAATTTTTTATATTATTCAATATGTTAAACGGAAATCGCCCCCAGCCCTGTGCAGGGTGGGGTTCGGTCATTTCGGTCGTTCATGCTGGGCGGCGGATCGGCCCTTGCAGGTATCAGCCAGGCTCGCTCGGAGACAGGGACATATACCGCAAATCGCTGTGTCGCCGCATCATCCGATCTATGACCCGGTCCCGCGCCTGGATGATATGGAGGTACATCGCATCCCGCGCGCGGCGGGGGTCCCGACGGGCGAGCGCGCCGATGATGTCGTCATGGTCGTGGATCAGCCCGACCTCATCCCCGCGCGCGATGTCCGAGAACAGCACCCGCTGCATGTCGACGAAGTTCTGCTGAATTGCCCTCAGCATGCGGGCATTGCCGGCGATCATCGGGATCAGCTCGTGGAAATCCTGATTGGCCCGGGTGAAAGCCCGCCGGCTCTGACCGTCCGACAGATCAATCCCGACGGAGGCCAGCGCGCGCATCTGCGCGACATGTTCATCCGTGACCCGTGGCGCCGCCAATTCGCAGGCGGCGCATTCCAGCACGATGCGGATCTCGATCAGGTCGTGGAAGTCCTGAAGCGTCAGTTCGGTCACGGCATAGCCGCGCCGGCCGATCACCCGCACGAGCCCGTCCTGCCGCAGCCGCGACAACGCCTCCTTCACCGGCGAGGTGCTGACCGAAAAGCGTGCGGCCAGCTCTGCCTCGTTGAAAATCACGCCCTGCTGGATGTCGCCCACTATGATGGACGTCTTCAGCTCGGCATAAACCCTCTCTCCCAGGGACATGGAGCCGGTCGCGTCCTCTGCGCTCAACCCAGCCGCCGGCATTTTCGCCATTGCCCTGCCCTTCCCTTCCGCTTTGCGTCCAACGTTTGCCATTCTAGCCCTCCGAGATCATCAACACGAAATCGGGGATGGCGACCAGAAACAGGATCATCGCGAGGATCGCCAGCACAAACGGCATCGAACCTACGATGACATCCCGGATGCTGCCCGAGGACCGCACCCCCTGCACCACATACAGGTTCACCCCGATGGGAGGCGTGATCATCGCCAGTTCGACCAGCAGCATCATCACCACCCCGAACCAGATCGGATCATAGCCCGCCGCAAAGACGATCGGCGCGACGATCGGAAGCGTGGCGATCATCATCGAAAGGGTCTCCATGAAGCAGCCCAGAACGAGGTAGAAGGCGATCACCAGAAGGATGGTCTGCAGCGGCGACAGCTCGGCGCCGGCCAACAGGGTTTCGATCATCCGCGACAGGCCCAGGCCCGACAGCACGAAGTTCAGGAAGTAGGCCAGCATCACGATCAACATGATCATGCCCGTGGTGCGCATCGTGTTCTCGAAGGCGGTCAACAACAGGGCGATGCCCAGCCGTCGCCGCGCCCAAACCAGCGCCAGGGCCGCGAGCACCCCGAGCCCGGCAGCCTCTGTCGGGGTGGCGATGCCCGCGTAGATCGACCCCATGATGACCACAAAGATCACCCCCGGCGGAAAGAGATGCCGCAGGGCCGCGCGCTTCTCAGCCCAGCTGAACCGCTCGGCCGCACCACCGGACCGGGACAACCCCGTCGCAGTGATAATGGTCAGCATGAAGACGACGGCCAGCACCAGCCCCGGCAGCAGCGCCGCAACATAGAGCTGCGGGATCGAGGTGTTGGTCAGCACCCCGTAGATGATCATGTTGATCGAGGGCGGAATCAGAATGCCCAGCGTGCCGCCCGCGGCAATCGAGCCCAGGAATATTCTCTCGCCATAGCCGTATTTCTTCTGCTGCGGCAGCGCGACGGTGCCGATTGTGGCCGCGGTCGCAACGCTTGACCCGGAGGTAGCGGCGAAGAGCGTGCTGGCGGCGATATTGGCGTGCATCAGCCCGCCCGGCAGCCAAACGAGCCACTTGCGCAGCGCCTCATACATGTCGCTGGCGATGCCCGACCGCAAAAAGATCTCGCCCAGCAGGATATAGAGCGGGATCGCCATCAGCGTGAACTCGCTCGACGCGCCCCAGGAAATCTCGCCGATCGCGCGCCACAGCGGCATCGGGGTGAACGCCTGGTCCAAGACCAGCCCCAGCAGCCCCAGCACCGCGCCCACCGGCACCGCCAGCAGGATCATCAAGAGAAGCAGTCCGAATGCGATGACGGGCATCATTTGTTCACCTGCGGCATGTAATCCTCGGTCTCCTCGGAAAAGGTCCGGATGCCGGTCAACCCGCCGGCATCGGTCGCCCGACCGGCCCGCGCCAGCCGGATCAGCGCGACCAGCAGTGCCAGCTGACACAGGACGAAAAACAGAATTCCCGCCACCCACAAGAATTGCGGCACCCACAGGGCGACGCCCAATGGCGTGTTCGAGCGTGTTCCGAAGCTCCACGACATCCAGGCCACCTGCGCCGCCTGCTGCAGCAATACCGCCGACACCACGAGCAGACACAGAAGCGCGAGCAGATCGGCCGCCAGCCGGGCCGGTGCGGACATCCGTTCATAGACCAGATCGATGCGGATATGGGCGCGCTCCAGCAGCGTGAAGGCCAGCGACCATGCCACGCCGATGGCGAAGACATAGGACGAGATCTCGTCCACCCCGCCCAGCGAGACGCCGAACAGCTTGCGCAGCACGACCTCCACACCGATGGCCGCCGCACTCAGCAGAACACAGCCCCCCGCGATCCAGACCGACAGCCGGGACAGTTTCCTCAGAATCTTCATTGGTATCCACCCCCTTCCTCCGCGCGCGCCAGACCGATGGTGCATGGGCTGCTATGCGACGCCAAAGCCTTATCCGCTCAATTCAGCCCGACCAGCGCGCCGACGCGCGCCTGCCAGCTTTCAAAGCAGGCCTTTCCGCAGCGGTCCTGAAACGCGGGCAGCACCACGTCGCGCACAATGTCGCGCCGACGCGCGTCGTCCTCAGGCGTCACGGGCACAAGCGTCATGTCGAAGGGCTTTCCAAAGCTGCACGCTCCACCTGTCGAACAGCTCAGCCCCTCGTCGCTGCGCCGGGCGGCAGCGGCCCAGAGATCATCCTCGAACCGCGCGAATTCCTCGGTCAGAAGCGCCTGCACATCCGCGGGCAATCCGTCCCAGACACGCTGGTTGGCGCCGTACATGAAGGGGCTCCAGCCCATGACCAGCGGATAGAGATGCGTCGCGGTCTCGGCCCAACCGGCGGCATTACCGGAGAAGGTGCCGGTGACCGCGCAGTCGATCACCCCGCGCTGCAGCGAGGTCACCACTTCGCCGAACGGCATGGTGACGGTGGTCGCACCCGCCGCGGACACGAAGTCCGCCACGGTGCGGTTGCCGGTGCGCACCTTCAGCCCCTTCAGGTCGTCCAGCCCGGCAATCGGCGCGTTGCACCAAAAGACCTGCGCCTCGGCCGGGTAGAACAGCAGCGGCCGGATTCCGTATTTGTCCTGATAGAGCTTTTCCAGCTCCGGCCGGTAGGCTTCCAGCACCTTGCGCTCTGTCTCGATGTCCAGCGCAACGCCGGCAAGATCGGGCCCCTCATTCACCGGATCGTCCCCCGCAACGTAACCGAGCGCCGAGGTTCCGAAGTCGATCACCCCCATGCGCATCAGCCGGAACACCTCGGAGCCCTTCAGGCCGGAGGCGTCCAGGCTGGTGATGCTGGCAGCGATGCGCCCGCCGCTGACCTCGGGCAGATGCTCGGTCCAGAACGGCACCTCGAAATCGGAATAATACCCGGCGCTGGACCAGCCGCCCTGCACATTCAGGTTCACCGTGGCGTCCTCCGCCGCCGCCATTCCGGCGGAAAGCGCCAGGGCTCCGGCCAGGACCGCTGTGGAAAAGCACCCCCGATACGCGTTGAATTTCATGTCGTTTTTCCCTGTTGTGTGTTGTTTGTCGTTCTCGCTGTCTGCCGCATCAAAGGCGCGGTTCGACCTGTTGCGCCCAATGGCGCGCGATATCCAGCCGGGTTGCAAGCCAGACCCGGTCGTGACGGCGAACATGCTCCAGGAACCGGGCCAGCGCACGGGCCCGGCCAGGACGGCCGGATATCCTGCTATGCAGCCCGACGGACAGGATCGCGGGCCGACCGGCCAGACCCTCCTCGTACATCTGGTCGAAACTGTCGCGCAGATAGGCAAAGAACTGCGTCCCCTCGTTGAACCCCTGCGGCGCGGCAAAGCGCATGTCGTTGACGTCAAGCGTATAGGGCACGACCAGCTGCCGACGCACGCCATCCGTGACCCAATAGGGCAGCTCGTCCGCATAGGAATCGGCGGTATAGACGAAGCCGCCCTCCTCCATCACCAGCGACAGCGTATGTCCCGACACCCGCCCGGTGTACCATCCCAGCGGCCGGCTGCCGGTCAGCTTGGCATGCAGGCGGATCGCCTCCTGCATGTGCCGGCGCTCCTCGTCGCGCGGCATGTCGCGGTAGTCGATCCAGCGCAGCCCGTGGCTCGCGATTTCCCAGCCGGCGTCGCGCATGGCGGTCACGGCCTCGGGCAATTGCGCCAGGGCCTGCGTCACGGCGAAGACCGTCACCGGCACCTCCGCCTCCGTCAAGATGCGGTGCAGCCGCCAGAAGCCTACGCGGCTGCCAAACTCGTACATCGACTCCATGTTCGGGTTGCGCTGACCCTGCCATGGCTCGGCGCCGATCAGCTCGCTCAGGTAGCTTTCGGATTCCGCATCGCCATAAAGCGGGCTGCGCTCGCCGCCCTCCTCGAAGTTCAGCACGATCTGCACCGCCACCGCCGCGCCACCGGGCCAGAGCGCGGCGGGCGGCGTCCGCCCATATCCAATAAGATCCCGTTCCATCCGTCACCCCTGCCTTGAGCCCTGTTTCGGAGGAGGGTAGCCGCCGCGCTCTCGATTGTAAAGTTTTTTTAAAATATTGAATTGCGTGAATCAAAGCCTTGATATAGCGGTGATGTCATACTGATAGCCACGAAACATCGCGGGATATCATGCCAGAAAAACAAGTATAAAATATTTACAAGGACAGACCATGCAAACCAAGGTGATGACGGCCGCCGGGGATATCGTGATTCGGCAGCGGCTCTATCGGGATGGCGCGCCGGTGCAGCCCGACTACGAACGCACGCTGGATTTCCTGCGCGACGGCGACGTGCGCTGGGCCTCTTGCGAGGTGCAGTTCGCCCGCTCCGGGTTTCGCACGGATGCCCCGATCGCCTATCTTGTCGCGCCCGAGGTGGCCGCAGATCTTGGCTCGGCCGGGTTTGACCTGATGACCGTCGCCACCAACCACACCTGGGATTACGGACCCGACGCCTTTCTCGAAAGCCTTGGCCACCTGAGGGCCGCAGGCGTCACCACCGTTGGCGGCGGCCCCGACCTCGCTTCGGCGCAGGCCCCGGTGATCCGCGACCTCGACGGGCTGAAGCTGGGAATTCTGGCCGTGTCCTGCCTGCTGCCGCCCTACTATGCGGCGCGCGACGACCGGCCGGGCATCTCCCCCATACGGGTCGATCAGTGGCAGGAACTCCACCCGATCCTGCAAGCGACGGAACCCGGCGCCCCGATCCCGATGCGCAGCCGGGTCGATCCGGCGGACGCCGACGCGCTGATGGAGCGGATCGCCGCGCTGCGACCGCAGGTGGATGTGCTGATCGTCAGCGTGCACTGGGGCTATGGCAAGGGATCGCCACTGGCGGAATATCAACGCCCCTTCGGGCACCGCATCATCGAGGCGGGCGCCGACATGGTCCTCGGGAACCACGCCCACAGCCCCGCCGGGCTCGAAACCCATCTGGGCAGACCCATCCTTTACAGTCTGGGCAACCACATCGCGCAGCAGGACTGGGACAACGCCACTCCGGTGCAGGCCGAGATCTTCAACACCATCGACCCCTGGTCCACCGTCTGCCGGATCGAGATGTCCAAATCCGGCATCCGGGGAATCGAATTCCGCGCCACCGAATGCGGCCGCGACGGCATGCCCGTCCTGATCGACGACACGGCCAAGGCACAGGCGGTGCTGTACCGGCTGCAGGAGCTGTCGCGCAGCTTTGGCACCGAGATCGCGGTGGATGGCGCCAGCGCCCGCATCGCCTTCGATCCGGCAGGCCATGGAAACTGAGGCCCCGGGGCTGCTGCTGATCCACACCGGCGGCACCATCGCCATGGCCCCCGGACCCGGGGGCCTCGCGCCCCGCCCCGGCCTTCTGGAAACGGCGGTCCGCAGCCGGCTGGGCACGGGCGCCGGCCTGGACGTTTGCAGCTTCGCGCCGCTCGTCGACAGCGCAGACATGGGGCCGGATCACTGGAACTGCATCCTCGACCTCATCGACAGCCACCCGGACCGACCGGTTTTGCTGACCCACGGCACCGACACGATGGCCTTCACGGCTGCGGCGCTGGACCGGGCGCTGGCCGGGACCGGGCGCCGGGTGATCCTGTGCGGCGCGATGGCGCCGCTCGGGGGGAGCGGCGTGGCGGAACAGACCCTGGACCTTGCCCTGACACTGACCCGCACGCCGGAGAGTGGGGTGTTTCTGGCCTTCGACGGGCGCAGCCTGCCCGCCGCAGGGCTGGTGAAGCGGCACAGCAGCGCCGCCGACGCCTTCGACAACATACCGCAAGCCCGGACGCGCGCCCCTGCGCGGCGGCGGTTCGACGACCGGCGACTGGCGATCTTGACACTCTCGCCCGGCCTGCCCGCCACGGTGCTTGCGGCCCAGCTGGCCGCGCTGGATGGCGCGGTGCTGCGCGTTTACGGGGCCGGCACGGCGGCGACGGACCCGGCGCTCTACCGGGCGATCGAGGAGGCCATCAGCGCCGGCAAACGCGTCCGCGCCGTCAGCCAATGCACCGGCGGCGGCCTTGTCCCCGGCACCTATGCGGCCGGCGCGATGCTCTGGGCGGCGGGAGTGGAAAACGGCGGCACCGAGACGCCAGAAGCCGCGCTAGTGGACCTGTGGCTGTGCTGAGGCCGCTCCGAGGCTATCCCTGAACCGACCCGCCGCTGGGGTAACCCTCTATTTGCGGCCAAGCTCGGCTGCACCGAAGAGCGCCTTGCGCGGCCTGTTGGGCGTCCGGCCCACTGCGGAGGACCGCATGGACCGGTCGCCGCGCGCCGGAGTTTCCACCCGCTGCCCCTGCTGCCAGACTGGCAGGAACAAGAGGGCAGCCGAAGTCACGCCCCCTCGGTCAGGACCGGGGGTGTTTCGACGCGGTCGCAGGCATCTCGATGTTGATCTCCAGGCTCGACACCGCGTCATCGCGCTGCACCCGGATCTCCACATCCTCGTCCTCGACGGTGACGTATTTCCGGATCACCGCGAGGATGTCGTTCTGAAGCTGCGGCAGGAAGTCGGCCGCGCCCGAGCCGCCGGCGCGCTCATGCGCCAGGAGAAGCTGCAGGCGGTCCTTGGCCGTCTGGGCCGTCTTCGCGCGACGGGGCTTGAGCGAGAAACCGAACAAGCTCATGACGTGCGCCCGAACAGTCGCTGGAACAGGCCCGGGCGGCGTTCCTCGCCGATCCGCATCGGGATGTCCTCGCCGGTAAGGCGCGCCACCGTGTCCTCATAGGCCATGCTGGCGTTCGACGGCTCGTCCAGGATGACGGGCGTGCCGACATTCGAGGCGCGCAGCACCGCCTGGCTTTCCGGAATGATGCCGATCAGCGGCACGGCGAGGATCTCGAGCACATCCTCCACCGTCATCATCTCGCCCCTGTCGATCCGGGCCTGATCGTGGCGGGTGAGCAGCACGCGCGCTTTCACCGGCTCGTCCGACTTGCTCTCGGCGCGCCTGGTCTTGCTGGCGAGCAGGCCCAGAACCCGGTCGCTGTCACGTACCGAGGAGACCTCGGGGTTGGTCACCACCACCGCCTCATCGGCGAAATACATCGCCATCTGCGCGCCGCGTTCGATCCCGGCGGGGCTGTCGCAGAGGATGTAGTCGAACTCCTGCTTCAGCTCGTTCAGGACGGCCTCGACACCCTCCTTGGTCAGCGCGTCCTTGTCGCGGGTCTGCGAGGTCGGCAGGATGTAGAGCGTATCCAGCCGCTTGTCCTTGATCAGCGCCTGTTTCAGCAGCGCGTCGCCCTGGATCACGTTGATGAAATCATAGACCACCCGGCGTTCGCATCCCATGATCAT
>JBFXGQ010000165.1:0-8457 GCA_050177915.1 Pseudodonghicola sp.
CTTGACGCTGTCCAGGTCGGTCACCTCCGCCTGCACCGCGATCGCCTTGCCACCGGCAGCGCGAATTTCCTCCGCCACCGCTTCGGCGCGGTCGAGATGATAGTCGTTGACCGCGACCCCGCCCGAGGTCTCTCCAGCCAGTTGCATCGCGATCTGGCGACCAACGCCCTGCCCCGCACCGGTGATGAGCGCCACGCGCCCATCCAGATTCAACATGTTCTCGGTCATACTTTTCGAGTCCTTCCTTTCCAGAATGGTTCGCGCAGTTCGCGTTTCAGAATCTTGCCCGACACCCCGTGGGGCAGTTCGCCGACGATCTCGATGCGGCGGGGCCGCTTGTAGGAAGCGAGTTGCTCGACAAGAAATTCACTGATGTCATCCACCGACGTGTCCGACCCCGGCTTGAGCTGGACAAAGGCCATGACCTGTTCGCCGAAATCATCGTGCGGAATGCCGATGACCGCGGCCTCGACCACTGTCGGGAACCGGCAAAGCGCCGCCTCGATCTCCGGCGGATAGATGTTCACGCCGCCGGACACGATCATGTCCTTTTCGCGATCTGTGATGTAGAGGAACCCGTCCGCGTCGAGATACCCCATGTCCCCGGTCTTCAGGAAACCGCGGGCATCCAGAACATCCGGTCCGAACGGGTCCTGACCGTCATAGCCCTCGATCACGACAGGGGTGTTCACCCAGATCATCCCGACTTCACCGACGGGAAGCGATGCCTGACCAGAATCGCGGATCTCGATCTCGACAAAGGGATAGGCCCTGCCACAGGAGCCCGGCCTGTCGCGTTGGTCTTCCGGCCCGATCCTCGACACCATGCCGGCCTCGGTCAGGCCATAGCCCTCGAACACGACATCGCCGAAGTGTTCCATCATCCAGAGCTTTTGATCGAAGGTCACAGGCGCGGCCCCAAGCGTAACCGACCTGACAGAGCTGACGTCATATTGTCCGACGACATCTTCATGGAGACCACGCAGGCGGTTCACCATCGTCGGAACAAGAGCCGATGCGGTCACCTTGCAGCGTTCGATTTCGCCCAAAAAGACCTCGGGATCGAAGCGCCGCAACAGAACGACTGTGGCGCCGAACATCAGAGCGTTCCGAAGCTGCGACGGGGCAGATGCATGGACGAACGGCATGCAAATCAGCATGACATCGTCCGAGCTGAGTCGAGTTGCCTTTCCGACGGCGCGGTAGAACTCGATCGCCAGCGCCGGATCCCGGAACTGCCGTCGCGCGATGCGTTTGGGCTCCCCGGTCGTTCCCGAGGTATAGATCACCATTTCCGCGAAACGCGATGCGTAGCGTCGCACCAAGGGGGCATCGACCGCCGCCGTCCAGGGTGCAGCCCCCCCGGTTTCGACGTCCATGGAAACCACAAAGCGCAGGTCGAGATCGGAACAGGCCTCAAGAACCGGCGCTGGCTCCTGGTCATCCAGGACCAATCCCACCGCATCGCAGTCGGACATCCACCCACGCAGTTCCTAGGGCGTCAGACGGTAAATGAGCCCGAGGACCAGACAGCCGATCTTTGCCCGGGCCGCATGAACCACACACCATTCGATGCGGATGCCGGTCCGAACCCCAACGATATCGCCCGCCTTCAAACCCCGAGAAGAAAAATACTCCGCAAGACGATCAGCCTGATCATTCCACTCCGCCCAGGTGACGGCACGTTCGCCTTCGACCAAGGCGATGCCGTCGGGCTTTGAACTCGCGACAGCCTCAAGCGTCCCGACATTTGGCGAAGCCTCGACGCTGCTGGACAAATGCCCTTTCATTCTACCCGCACTCCTCACATTTTGGGTATGTTTCTCGGCGGCACCCCGTTCGGGTCAGACGCGCCGTCCGAGCAAGCAGAAGAGCTCGCCCCCCTCCTTGAGCACGTCGTATGTGGTAACGCCGAATGACGTGCCGCCAATGTCTTGGGATCACCTCAGAAGATGTCGCGCCATGACGTGATACTTGTGAACTTCCGAGGGCCCTTCGAAAATCCGGGGCGGTCGCTGATTGCCCCACCAATAGGCCAGCGGAGAGTCCATCATGACACCGGCGCCGCCATGCACCTGAATGGCGCGATCCAGGACGACGCAAGAAAGCTCGGTCCCGATGGTCTTGACCATGCCGGCCTCGACGCGGGTATCGATGCCGTTGTCGCATTTCTCGCAGCTCTGCCACATGTAGAGGTTTGCCTGTTCGATGGCCATGTGGCTGTCCACGACCATCGACTGGATGGCCTGCTTCTCGGATAGGGCGCTGCCGAAGGCGACACGCTCCTTGGCATAATCGCGCATGAGCTCGTAGGCCCTGGTCGCGACCCCGAGCCCTTTTGCCCCGACGTCGAACCGCAAGGCCGAGAGGAACTTCTGTGCCCCGGCAAACCCTTTGCCTTCACCGCCCAGAACCATCTCGCACGGAACCTCGCAGTCGTCGAAATAGAGTTCGAAGACCTCGCGATTGCCGACCACCATCTTGGGCGGCGAGATGGTCAGGCCAGGATTGTCCTTTTCAACGCAAAGGATCGAGATACCCTTCGCACCCTTCTCAGGATCAGTCAGACACACAACGAAGATCACATCCGCCTCGCCGGCGTTCGTGATATAGACCTTGGTGCCATTCACCACCCAGCGATCGCCCTTGCGTACTGCGCGGGTACGGATGGCACGGCTCGGATCGGCGCCGCCGCTCGGTTCGGTCTGCGCAAAGGCAATGCTCAGCTCATCGTTCAGCGCACGATCCAAATACCGATCCTTGACGGTATCGTTGGACTCGAACAGCGCCGGCGGAAACACCCCACCGAAGGCGAGAGGCGCGATGCATTTGGACGCCTCGCTGATCACCACCGACCGGACGAGCGCCGAGATGCCCGCCCCGCCGTAGCTTTCGGGCACGTCGAACCCCCAGAGCCCCAGCTCCTTGGCCGCCTTCATGCCGGGGAGGTAATCCTTGCGGGTCAGCTTCTCGCCACGAAGAAGCCGCTCCTGAAGCGGCATCTGGTATTTCTCGGTCAACTGGCGAACCAGTTTCTGAATCTCAAACGCTTCTTGGGGAAGCTGGAAAAGCATTTCGTTTCCTCCACTTATGGTCCCGACAGCAGGGCCACCTCGTTCTGTTGCGGCGAGAAATCATCCTTGTCCCTGCCCGATCACAAAGCGGACCGGAAAGCCTTCGGCACGATGACCGGGACTTGGATTCTCCTCCTCAAGGCGCTTGTATGATACTTGCTGTGCGTATAGCAAGTGTTTTGAAGCGAAAAATCCGGAGGGCGATTGTTCCGCTCAACATCGGGTTTCTCCGCGACCGAATGACCCCCGAAACGACCCCAGAAAGACAGGTGTCCAAGTTGCCCCTATCCTATCCCCACTCAGAGCCACCGACCCCGGGAAGCGTCTTGCGCCTGAGCGACGACATCATGTGGACCCGATTGTCACTTCCATTCCGCCTGGATCACGTGAACGTCTATTTCCTGCGCGACGGAGACGGATGGGCGATCCTCGATGCGGGGCTCGCCGACGATGGCACCAAGGCTGCTTGGGAAACCTTGCTCGCCGGCCCCCTGCGGCGCGAGAAATTCACCAGGATGATCGTCTCGCATTTTCACCCTGATCATGTCGGGCTGGCCGGTTGGCTGTGCGAGCGGCTCGACGTGCCCCTTTGGTGTGGGCGCGAAACCTACCTGCTGACAGTCAACGCTCTGGCAGAACGGGCGAAAGTCATTCAAAGCCCGGTCTGGGATTTCTTCCGCGCCAATGGCATGTCGCACGAGATCGCCGAGATCACGGCAACGCGCGGGCTGCACTACCAGACCTTGGTCTCCCCTCTTCCGGTGACATACCGGCGCTTGATCCCCGGCCAAATCCTCTCTGTCGGGCGGCTCCGCTTCAGGATCCTCTCCGGTGGTGGCCATTGCCCTGAACAAATCATGCTCCATGACCCGGGCGCGAACCTGTTCCTGGCAACGGATCAGGTGATCGAAAAGATCTCACCGAATGTCTCCATTCAGCCCTTCGAACCCTTCGAGAACCCGCTGGGGGCATTTCTTGCGTCGCTTGCGGAGATAAAACGTGAAATTCCCGAGGATGCGCTTGTTCTCTCGGGACATCACCGTCCCTTCCAGGGCCTTCACGAAAGGTGTGATGAACTGACGACGCATCATGCGCAGCGATGTGACATCATTCTGGATACCTGCCGGGCAGGACCGCAGAGCGCGCAAGATCTCCTCCCCCATCTCTTCCGCCCCGGCCTGTCGTCGCATGAGACGAGTTTCGCCTTTGGAGAGACCTTGGCCCATATGAACCATCTGATCGAATGCGGGCGTCTTGCCTGGCAGGTGGCACCGGACGGCCTACGCCGCGTCGCGCTTCCTGAATAGAGAGGGCCATCCACCGGATGGTCGGGCCAGCCTTTTCCGACTGTGGAAGGCTGGCCCGTCGATCAGGTCTTCTGTAGCAGATGGACGTAGCAGACCGCCCCCAGACCGACCATGTGGGCCATGCCGATCTGCGCCCCCTTGTGTTGCCGGGCACCCGCCTCGCCACGCAATTGCATGGCAATTTCGCCGATCTGTCCAACGCCGGTCGGCCCGATCGGGTGACCCATGGCAATCAGGCCTCCCGACGGGCTGACTGCCATCTGCCCACCGATATCAAAGGCGCCCTCCTTGAGCATATGGATCGCCTGTCCCGGCCCGCAGAGCCCGAGGCCTTCGGTGTAGAGAAGTTCCTCGATCGTGAAAGCGTCGTGCAGCTCGAGCACATCGACATCGGTCGCCTTGATCTGCGCCTGCCGCAGCGCCTCGTTCATGGTCGCCGTGGTGATCGTCGCATCCGCCCCGGCACCCTGCCCCGCGCTTTCGCTCGATGCCGCCGAGGCGGAAACGCGTATCGCACGGGTTGCATCGAGCCCCAGCCGTTTGATCCCGCTTTCCGAGGCCACGATCACCGCCGCGGCGCCCTCACCCACCGGACAGCATTGCAGGGCCGTCAGCGTCCCCGCGACCGGACGACCGCCGAGGATCTCCTCGATGCTTCGCTCTTTCTGTCGCTGCGCAAAGGGGTTTTTGGACCCGTTGCGATGGTTCTTGAGGGCGACATACGCGACGTCCTCGGGGGACACACCATGCGCGCTTGCATAGCGGTTGGTCAGAAGCGCGAAGTGCGTCGGCGGCGAGATGGCCTCATCGGCCAAACCGACGACTCCCGCCTTGTCATAGGCACGCATCACGGGTTCACGCTTGTCGACACCGACCACCAGAGAGACGTCCGAGATCCCCGCACCGATCTCCATGCAGGCGAGGCGGAACGCGGTGGAGCCTGAGGCCGAGGCATTTTCGATATGAGAGATCGGCTTGCCGTTGGTGCCCAGATGCCGCAGCATCGCACGCCCTGCGGCCATGCCCAGAAGCCCGGTGGCAAAGAAGGTGGAATCGACGTCCTGCCAGTCGACCTCAGCATCCGACAAAGCCATGCGGATCGCCTCGAGGCCCAGCGTGACATAGGTCGTGTCGCTGGGGTTCTGGTATCGGTGCCAGCCGACGCCCACGACATAGACCGGTTTCAGTTCTTTCAGAATTCCAGGCATCTGAGATGTCCTTCTTGCATCAGGCCGGCGCGAAGCGCAGGTCCCGGAAATGACCGTCGGCCTCGTTGCCGACTTCGACGAAGCGTGTGACCATCCTTTGCCCGGGCATCAGCCCGGCCTCGGCCGCATCGGTGAGGATCGCGCGGATCACCGGCCCGTCGTCGAGAGCGATTTCGCCCACGACATAGGGCACCTCGGGAACGGCCGGCGTTTTGGGCCCCATGTTGATGTAGACCGTCGCCGATGCGACCAATGTGCCGCTCCCCGACAAGGCGCGCGGCTGCAGCGCGTCGCCATGCGCGCCGCACACTTCGCAACCATAGGTCTGAACCGGGAAATAGACCGTGCCACAGGCGCACTGCCCACCCTTCAATGCGGGTCGATCCGGGCACGCGGGGGTACCCTCCTCTCCGTAGGCTCCTGGCTTCAATAGGGGGTGTTGTGTCATTGCGTTCTCCGCTTTGGCTCGAATTACATGCCCGTTGGCAAGCAAGATTTCATTTCGGCGCCGCTCTACCCATCGGCGATACGGCGCCAAGGTCTGTGTGATCAGGAACGTCGCCCTAGTTCGTCATGTAGGCCGGCAGCCACAGCGAAAGCCCCGGGAGAGCAATCAGGAAGATCATGAGGAGCAGTTCGCACAGCAGGAACCAGCCGACACCGCGGAAGACGGTGGCAAGGGACACCTCTGCCCCTGCGACGGCTTTGACGACATAGACATTCAGCCCGACAGGTGGCGTCAGCAGACCGATCTCGATCATCTTCACCACGATCACGCCGATCCAGATCAGGTTGGTGTCCGTCGCGTTGAAGGCGGGCAGGAAGACCGGCAGCGTCAGAAGCATGACGCCCATCGGATCAAGAAACATGCCGAGCACCAGGTAGATCACGCACATCGCCGCCACGAGCTGGACCGGGGACATGTCCAGATTGGTCACGAGGTTGGCGACAAAGGTCGGCACTCCGGCCATGGCGAGAAATCGGGTCAGAAGAACGGCCCCCATCGCAATGGCAAATAGCGATGCGGTGCTGACGAGAGAGTCCTTGACGCTTCCCCAGGCTGCTTTCAGCGACATCCCACCGCTCAGGGCGCCGATGATAAAGGTGAACATCGCGCCCAACGCCCCTGCCTCGGTCGGCGTGGCGATGCCGGAATAGATCGACCCGATCACGCACAGGATCAGCAGCGGCATGGGCCAGACTTGCCGCAGGGCCGCCATCTTTTCCTGCCGTGTGGGCTTGATTTCGGCCCGCGGCGCCAGACCCGGCCGGAATGTCACCCGCACGACGATCATGATCGAATAGAGCACGGCCGTCAGGATGCCCGGGATCAAACCCGCCATCAGCAGCTGACCGACGGGCTGCTCGGTGAACCAGCCGTAGATCACGAACGCGATGGAGGGCGGGATCAATGCGCCGAGCGTCCCCGAAGCGGCGACCGTACCGGTCGCCAACGCCTTGTCATAGCCATGACGCAGCATCTCGGGGATTGCCAGCCGCCCCACCGTCGCCGAGGTCGCCACCGACGACCCGGAGGCCGCCGCGAACCCCGCAGCCGTCAGATTGGTCGCGATCGCCAGCCCCCCCGGCAAGCGGTGCAGCCAGAGACGCGCGGCATCGTAGAGCTTTCCGGTCAGCCCGAACTGAAACGCGGCAGCCCCCATCAAAAGGAACATGGGAATAGCGGACAACTCCCAGGAAGACGCGAATTCTTGCGGTAGCGAACCCAGCGTCCCGAAAGCGGCACGCTCGCTGCGAACCAGCCAGATTCCGAAGAACGACACGGTCCCAAGCGCGAAGGCGATCGGCACGCGCAACGCCATGAGGATGAAAATGGCTCCGATACCGCAGCCACCGATGAAAAGGTCACTCATGTCTCAGGTCTCTGCAGAAGGTGTTGCGTCGCCCAGCCGGGGTCCGTTGTGGAGGGTGAGGATGGATTTGCCCGTCAGGCCGAAGACGGCCATGTTCATCCCGTGCAAAACCAGCCAGAGAAGGGTCAGCACACAGCTTAGCGGCAGGAACCAGCGCGCGATCCAGGTCGGCAACAGGGCGGTCGCGGTTTCCCAGTACTCGCCTCTGCGTGTCATCCGGATGGCCTGATCGAGGCTTTCGTTCAGCAGAAATGCGAAAAAGATGATCCCCACAAGGATGCCGAACAGCTTGACCCACGCTAGCGCCCTTGGTTTGAGCCGCTGAGTGAACAGTTCGACCTCGAGGTGATGTTCGCCCTGCGTGATGACACCAAGGGGAAGAAACACGATCGCAGGCATGAAATAGGCGGCGACCAGTTCAAGGGTCATGGGAATAGGCGTGTTCAGAAGGTACTTCATGAGCACGTCCATGGAGATCAACACCATCATGCTGATCATCAGGATGGCCGCCAACGCAGCAACGGTCCTGGCCAGCCATCCGGCGGTTGTTTCAACAAGTTTCATCAGGATTTTCCGTCTTCGGATCAGCTCTCCGTGCTACGAAGGCCTGATTGAGGAGCCAGACGCAGAAAGGTGGCGCGCGCAGACGCACACCACCAGTCTCAAGTCTCAGTGCGGCAGCTGCGAATAGATCTCACGTTGCAGTGCAGCTGCGTAGGCAGCCTTGTTGCCCGGAGCGATGGACGCCATGATGCCATTCCACTTTTCAAGGACTTCGCCGAAACCGGCAACGACCTCGCGCGCGTCCTTGATCCCCCTGCCCTCAGCCTCGGCGATCGTCGTATCCCACGAAGCGTCCATGACGTCCTTTACCGCGGCGACGAACTCATCGCTTGCCTCATACAGTACCGCACCCTTTGCAATGGCATCTTCCTGCGCGATCCGGGATTCCTGCAACTGACTGAAGTTCGCATCTGCGATCAGTTGCGGCAGC
>JBFXGQ010000166.1:0-8456 GCA_050177915.1 Pseudodonghicola sp.
CTGTGCCGACGACCTCGTTCTTGTGGAAGGCTAAGCGATCGCCGCTTTCGTTGAAATAGTCGATCGCCAGCAGCGCCTCGTCGGTCAGGAAGGCGCCGGCGCCCTGGTCGATCCAGAAGCCCCAGCCCTCGTCCGGGTCGTTCAGCGCCAGGTGGTCGTTGCGCAGGCCGTTGTGAAGGCCCTGATGCTCGTAACCGCTGTTCAGCGCGTTGACCGTCAGCCGCACGTCGTATTCCTCGGCCAGGGCGCGCATCTCGTCCGAAAACAGCGGCCCGCCGTCCTGGGTCAGATCGTTTTCGTCGATGGCGACGTTGATCATCAGACCGTTCGGCCGCAGGGTTTCGAAGATCGCCCGCACGAAGTCGAGATCGGTGACGACGCTATCCATGATCGAGGGGATGAAATCGGTGCCTTCGGGCATCCCGGCCAGCAGATCGGCCAGCGTGTTCAGCTCTTCGTAGGTCGAGAGCCCGCCGTATTGCAGCACCACGTGATCGACCATGCCATGCGCCTCGACCGCCTCCATGACTGCGGCGAAGTCCTGCAGCCCCGGCTTGACGTCGATGCTGATCATCACCCGGTCCTTGGCGGCATCCAGCAGCTCGTCGAGCGTCAGCACGCCTTCGTCCAGCACCTCGCCGGTGCCTTCATTCACCAGATTGACCGCCTTCAGCTCGGCCAGCGTCATGTCGGCCACGGCGCCGCTGCCGTTGGTGGTGCGGTCGATGGTGGCGTCGTGCATGATGACGAATTCGCCGTCCGCCGTGGTGCGAACGTCGATCTCGATCATGTTCATGCCCATGGAGACCGCGTAATCGACCATGCCCGAGGAATATTCGGCCACGGCAATCTCGTTCGCCTCGAAGATGCCGCCGCGATGGCCCATCACGAAGGCATAGTCGACGGTGGAATCCTGCCAGATCGCAATGCTCTCGGCCGCCGTGCCGATATAGGCGGCATCGATCTCGGGCAGCTCGATATGGTCGTATTCGGTGGCATAGACCCGCTCGCCCGCGTCCTGCAGCTGGCCCGACACCGCGTCGCGGGTCTCGATGATCCAGCCGTCGCCATCGGCCTGATAGCTGACGATATTGTCCTGGTTGAGCAGATCCAGCCCTTCGCCGCTGACCACCAGCGCGCCGTCCGCCGGATCGACCCCGTCGATGGTCAGCCGATAGCGGCCTTCGTCGAGCTTCTCGATGTGATACTCCCCCTGCCCGGCGCTGGAGCTGCCGTCGCTCAGCACCCGGCCGAAGGTCAGATCTGTCTTGCCCTCCTCGAGAAAGACGAAGCTGACCGGATCCTGTTCGTAATCGCCGCCGTTCTTGCCGTTGTCGGTGGTCTCGATCAGGAAGCCGGTGCCATCGTCAAGCGGCCGCGACAGGGCAGAGTTGTCCTCGTTCTTGCCGCCGACCACCAGCAGCACGCCATCCTCCAGCGTGTTCACCCCGTCGAGATCGAGCCGGAACACCCCGCTGTCGAGCTGGGTGAAATTCTCGCCCAGAACGATGTCGTCGCTCGACCGCAGTTCGGTGATCGGCCCGCCGTTGACGCTGTTGAGCGCCCAGCCGGCGGTGAACTTGTCATAGGTGAAATAGGCGCTGGAGACGTCGGAGTTGTATTCTGCCCCGCTCGGCGCGTCGAACAGAGAGATATAGATCCGCCCCGCGCCGCCGTCGGCGGTGGCGACGGTGCCATATTGCAGCCCCTGCCCCTGGCCGTGATCGACGCCATTGGTGGCGATGCTGGAGATCAGCACGCCATTGGCGGAATCGTCGGAATAATCGCCGTTCAGGGTGATGTGATAGTCGCCCCGGTTCGACAGTTCGGTGTTCAGCTCGAACCACGCGGTCGCGCCGTCCAGCGTCAGCGTCACCGAAGCATTGCTGTTGCCGGTGTCGTTCTGGTCGGCCGAGATATTGGCGGCCTCCACATCGGTCTGGTCGAAGGCGATGAAGGCGAAGTTGAAGGCGCCTGCAAAGCTCGCCTCCTCGGCGTCGTCGTCGGGCGTGGTGTCGTCCTCGCAATCCGGGCGCTGCGGCGCCCCATGGTGATCGCCGAAATGCCCCGGGGTCGCGGGGCCGTTGTGCCCGCCCGCATGGGCCGGCGCCTGATGGAAGGAGAAGGCGGGTTTGCCGGTGACGGAGATACCGGCGTCGGAGACGCCGACGCGGCCCGGGGCGAGATCGGCGACGACCGGCGCCTCCGCGTCGTCGCGGGCGCGGTCGGCCGCCGCGTCGCGGTCCGCCAAGACCTGCTCCGGCCCCGCCAGCGATTGGCCCGGCAGATCGGCCAAAGCCCCGGTCTCGGCGGGGCGATCGGCGCCGTCGCGCGCTTGCGCCCCGGTCTCGCCGAAGGGGGTGAAGTTCACGGTCCAGAAGTCCTGGTCCAACGCGAAAGGCGACGTAAAGGTCTGGGTGTTCATGGGATTTTCCGTTTGTCACGAAGGGGACCGCAGCACGGAATTGCGCTGCGGCAGGCCATGGGGGACCGATCCCGGACAGGCCTTGCCCGTCCGGGTGGTCGAACCGTCGATCTCGGGGGAAGTCAGGCGCCAATCATGGGGGTGGGGCGCCGGCCCGGTGGCGGCGGTCTCGCAGGGGGATCACATCGTCCGCCCCCCTTCACGAGCGGGTCGAGGCCGCGAGCCTGGCCCCGGCAAGCGCCGGGCGGGCCTGAGCGGTGCGCGCGCGGGCGGCAAAGCCCTGCGCCTGCGCCAGCGCCTCGGGCACCGCGTACCAGAAGCGGTCCTTCATCTCGAGATTGAAGAGAACGCCTTCGGGAAAGACGCACTCGTCGAAAATACGCAGCCAGGGGATATCGCCCCAGCCCAGCGGCAGGTGCAGATCGCCATGGCCGAAGGCCACGCGTTCGCCCACCGAATGCATGTGGATGTCATCGGCCAGACCGAAGCTGTCGTGCAGATGCAGATGCCGCGCCCAGGGGGCGATCGCCTTCATCTCGTCAAGATACTCGTCGCGGCGGCCGTCATAGCTGAGCTTGAGATAGGCGTGGCTGAAATCCAGCGTGGCGCGCAGGTTGGGATGGTCGATGGCGGCCAGATCCGCCGCCAGTTGCGACGGCGCCGGGGTCACCGCCCGCCCGACATGGCCCGCAAACATGGTCTCGACACAGAGCACGATCCCCCGCCCGGCCGCCAGCTCGGCGGCGCGCGCCAGCCGCGCCCGCTGCCGGTCCTGCGCCGCCTGCCGCCCGGCGGCCTGCTGCTGCGACGCGATGCCGTTGTGCAGCACGTAATGCACCGCGCCCAGCTCGGCCGCCACGTCGAGCGAGGCGGCCAGCACCTCCATATGCCGCGGCAGGCGCCAGTCCTCATCCATCAGGTTGATCGCCAGCGGGCCATGCACCGAATAGATCAGCCCGCGCCCGGCGCAGGCGCGTTTCAGCGCGGCGAGCTGCGCCGGCCGCACCTGGGTGCCCACGACGATATCCATGTCGAAGGTCGGCAATTCCACCGATTGCACCCCATAGGATTGCAGCTCGTCCAGTTCCGCCCCGAAATCGCTCAGGTCGTTCGCCCGTTTGCGGGCCGACAGCCCGATGCCCATGACGCCGTTGTCCAGCATGTTTTTTCCTTTTTTCTCAGTCTGAAAGTTCGAATTCTTTGGGTGCTGCCGCCGGGGCGACCTCGCGCTCGGCCAGCCGCTGGCCGGTTTCCGCATCAAACAGCTGGATGTCCTGCGGGGCGAGATGCAGGGACAACCCCGGGCCCTGTGCCACGCCGTCCGTGTGGTGGATCACCACCGGATCGCCCGCCAAACTGGCGTGCAGAAGTTGCCCCGCCCCCAGATCCTCGGCCAGCTCCAGCCGGGCGCTCAGCCCGCCGGGGGCCAGCCCGATCGCCTCGGCCCGCACGCCCAGCGTCACCGGCCCCGGCACCAGATCGGGCCAGCGCCCCGCCGCGATTGCCACGCTCTGACCGTCCCTGAGCCGCAGGACGCCCAGACGCGGATCGGCCATGGCCGGGATCAGGTTCAGCCCCGGCGTGCCGATGAAACCGGCGACGAAGGTGGTTTGCGGCCGGCGATAGACCTCGGCCGGCGTGCCCACTTGCTCGACCCCGCCGCCGTTCATCACCACGATGCGGTCGGCCAGCGCCATCGCCTCGACCTGATCGTGGGTGACGAACAACGTGGTGGCCCCCAGCCGTTGATGCAGCTTGCGGATCTCGACCCGCATCGCCACCCGCAGCTTGGCGTCGAGGTTCGACAGCGGTTCGTCATAGAGGAAGATCCCGGGCTCGCGGATCATCGCGCGGCCCATGGCGACGCGCTGGCGCTGGCCGCCCGACAGCTCGGCCGGGCGGCGGTCGAGATAGGCCTCCAGCCCCAGCGCCGCGGCCACCTCGCGCACGCGGCGGTCGCGTTCGGCCCGAGGAACGCCCTCGATCCTGAGCGCATAGCCGATGTTCCGGGCGACGGTGAAATGCGGATAAAGCGCGTAGGTCTGGAACACCATGGCGCAGCCGCGCCGGCGCGGTTCCAGATCGTTGGCGCGCCGGCCGTTCAGCAGCAACTCGCCGCCGGTGATCTCCTCCAGCCCGGCGATCATCCGCAGCAGCGTGGACTTGCCGCAGCCCGACGGCCCCAGCAGCACCACGAATTCGCCGGCCTCCACCTCAAGGTCGATGTCGCGCAGGATCGCGTTTCGGCCATAGCTCTTGTGCAGACCCGACAGGGTGATTGCGGTCATGACGGACCCCTTACTTTTCGGTTGAGATCAGGCCGCGCACGAACCAGCGCTGCAACAGCGCGGTTACCAGCACGGGCGGCAGCAGGACGATCAGATTGGCGGCCATGGCGGTGTTCCACACCGGCGGTTCGCCCCAGAGCGGGCCGGGCACCACCTTTTGCAACTGCATGGTGGCGGTGGCGTGCTGGGCCTGATCGGTGATGATCAACAGCGGCCACAGATATTGGTTCCACGACCAGACGAACATGATCGTCCCCAGCGCCACCATGTTGGTGCGCGACAGCGGCATCAGGATGTCCCAGAAGAACCGCATCGCCCCGGCGCCATCCATCCGCGCCGCCTCGGCCAGCTCCTCCGGCACGGTGAGGAAGAACTGGCGGTAAAGGAACGTCCCGGTGGCGGTGGCGATCAGCGGCAGGATCAGCCCGGCATAGCTGTTGAGGAGGTTCCATTCCGGCAGCACCACCTGCAGCCCGATCAGGTTCAGGATCGCCTGGAACGGTCCGAGAGCATTGGAGGCCACCGCATAGGTCGGCACGATCCGCACCTCCAGCGGCAGCATCAGCGTCAGGAAGATCAGCCAGAACACCAGCTGCCGGCCGCGCCAGCGGAAATAGACGATGGCAAAGGCCGACAGCGCGGCGAGGATGATCTTGCCCGCCGTCACCCCGACCGAGACGATCAGCGAATTCACCATCACCCGGCCGAACTGCCCCTGCGCCCAGGCGGTGGCAAGGTTTTCCCACAGGTGCGGCCCGGGCCAGAGCGGCATCGGCACCTGGTTGACGGTGTGGAAATCATGGCTGGCGGCGACGAAGACCACCCAGAGCGGGAACAGCAGCAGCAGAAAGCTCAGCGCCAGCAGCACCTGGGTCACAAGGTCGAGAATGGGGGTGCGTTCGATCATGGCCCGCTCCGCTCAGCTGTAATGCACGCGCCGCTCGACAAAGCGGAACTGGATGAAGGTGAGCGCGACGATCATCGTCATCAGCACCATGGATTGCGCTGCGGCCAGCGAGTAATCCTTGCCCTGAAACCCGTCGGTGAAGATCTTGTAGACCATCAGCTCGGTCGCCCGGGCCGGGCCGCCGGCAGTCATGATGTCGACGATGCCGAAGGAATTGACGAAGCTGTCGGTGATGTTGATCACGATCAGGAAGAACAGCGTCGGCGACAGCAGCGGCAGCTGCAGGTCCCACATCCGCCGCAGCGGCCCGGCCCCGTCCAGCGCGCCGGCCTCCTGCAGCGCGCGGGGGATCGATTGCAGCCCGGCGAGGAAGAAGATGAAGTTATAGCCCACCAGGCTCCAGGCCTGGGCCAGGGTGATCATCACCAGCGCGTCACCGCCGTCGAGCGCCGGGTTCCACAGCCCCGGCACCAGCCGGTTGACCGCGGCGAAGATGCCGGCATCAGGCGAGAAGATGAAGCGGAACGCCAGCCCCACCGCCGGGGCGGCCAACGCATAGGGCAGGAAGAAGGAAAACCCATAGACCTTGTGGCCACGCAGCCGCCGGTCGACGAACAGCGCCAGCAGCAGGGCGAGGATCAGCGACAGCCCGGTCGCGGCGATGGCGAAACCCAGCGAGGTGCAGACCGAGGACCAGTAGTTCGGATCACCGAAGACGCTTTCGAAATTGTAAAGCCCGACCCAATCGTTGCTGCCACCGAACGGCGGCTCCAGCGTGAAGGCCCAATACAGCGCCTCGCCGGTCGGCCAGTAGAAGAACAGGAACACCAGCAGCAGCTGCGGCAGGATCAGGGCCGCGGCCAGCCAGCCGTTGCGAAAGGTCGCGCGCTTTTCCATTGCTGTCAGCTCTTGAGATCAGGGGGAGGAGAGGCGCAGGCGCCGGAGCGCCCGCGCGGTGTCGCAAGGATCGGGCGATCAGGGCAGATCGGCGCCGCGATAGGTCTTCTCGAACCGGCGTAGCATGTCATTGGATTCGGCCGCGGCATCCGCGATCGCGGCGGCCACATCCTTCTGCCCGCCAAAGGCGGCCTCCAGTTCGGACCGCAGGGCGTTGCGGATCGAGATATGGTTGCCCAGGCGGATGCCCCGGGTCAGCGCGGTGCCGCCGGGGATCGACAGCGACTCGATGGCGATCTCGCGGCCCTTGTTGGCCGCCTGCTGATAGAAGCCTTCCGAGACCAGCAGCCGATAGCCCGCCGTGGTCACCGGGATATAGCCGGTGTTCTCGGCGATATAGCGTTCGCCGGTATCGGGCGCGGTGATATAGCTCAGGAAAGCGGCCGCGGCCTCGTATTCCGGCTCGGACTTGCCCTTCATCACCCAGATCGAGGCGCCGCCGACGATCGAGTTGTGGCGCTTGTCCGCCTCGATCACCGGCATCAGCGCCACGTCCCAGTTCAGCCCCTCGGCCTGGGTCGACTTGATCACCGCATGCTGCCCGATGGTGTGCACCATCGACGCGCAGGTGCCATCGGCGAAGGATTGCGCCAGGGTCTTGCCGGTCTGGGTGGTCTGGATCCGGGCATAGCCGGCATCGACCCAATCCTTGTAGTCCTGCATGTGGTCGACAAAGGCGGTCTTGTCGAAGACCACCTCGGCCGCCAGCCCGCCGAAGCCGTTGTCGAGGCTCGCCACCGGCAGGTTGTTGGTGGCCGAGAACTGTTCGAGGTTCATCCAGGCGTCGAAATCGAAGGCAAAGCCGCAGTCGACACCGGCGGCCTGCAGCGCCGCCAGATCTGCGCCCAGCTCGGCCCAGGTCGCGGGCGCGTGGTCCTTGCCGATCTTCGCCCAGGCGTCCCTGTTCCAGTAGAGAACCGGGGTCGAGGAGTTGTAGGGGAAGGACCACATGTCGCCCTTCGAATCCGCGTAATAGTTGGCGATGCCGGGGAAATAGCCGGCCCAGTCGACCGTCATGCCGTGATCGGCCGCAAACTGCGTCGCCGGATAGACCGCGCCCGACAGCATGAAGTTCACGGTGCCGACCTCGTAAAGCTGCACCAGCGTCGGCTGCTGCTTCGACCGATAGGCGGCGATGGTGTTCTGCTCGGCCAGATCATAGCCGCCCTGGCTGGTGCAGACGGCCTCGTATTCGCCCTGCGACTGGTTGAAGAGATCGCATTGCCGCTGCACCACCTCCCCCACCTGGCCCGTCATGGCGTGCCAGAAATCGAATGTGATACGGCCCTCGGCCTCAGCGCCCGAGGCGACCGCCCCGGTCAGGGCGGCAACGGCCAGCGCGTGGTTCAGTTTCATCTGTTTGGCTCCGACATCGGACCGTGTTCGGGGTCAGCGCCCACCGACGGTCCATTCCACTGGAAATCGATTCTCGCCGACGATTCACAAACTGAGCGCCGACGCTCAATTCGATAGATTCGATGCATGACAGCCAAGTGACAGGTGAAAGATGACGACCAGACGGCCGGTTGCCGCCCGATCGCCCCGCGGCCGAAGCCGGAATTTTCACGGGTGGAAGAATGCGCCGCAACATACTGAAATAACGACACCATTCAGATTTCAGATGCAAAATTCAGGCAGCGAAACCGCGGCGGACTCGACTATCCTGTCGGCAGAACCGGCCCGTCCGGCACAGCTTATCCGCCAAGGAGAAACACGGATAAATCATTATATACCAATTGGTTAGATAATATTATGGGCAATTGCCCAAGGCAAAAAGCAATTGTCGCAGAAGTTTAACGCGAAAGGCCCATCAGTCCCCGCGTCGTCGGGCGGAGCGCAGGCTGCGACCCGCCGGGGCGACAGGACATTTCGCATTGAG
>JBFXGQ010000167.1:0-8454 GCA_050177915.1 Pseudodonghicola sp.
CGATTTCAGGATCTGCTCACGTTTCTGATCGTGGTCCTTGGCGATGGTGCGGGCCAATGTTCACTCCTTCGGGCGGTTGTCGACGACGCGCACGGCCTTGCCCTGCGACCGCTCTACCTCGCCGGGGTCCCGGACGTCGATCTCGGTCGAGACCCCTACCACATCCTTGATCCGCTTGTAGAGCATCCGGGCGGCGGCGGTCTTGGACGCCTCGTCGGTGCTGTCGGCGGCGGCCTCGACATGCACGCGCATCGCGTCCATGCGGCCGGAGCGATACAGCTCGATCTGGAAATGGTTGGTCAGGCCGCCGGTGGCGATCACCTGCTCCTCGATCTGGGTCGGGAAGACGTTGACGCCGCGCAGGATCATCATGTCGTCCGAGCGCCCGGTGATCTTCTCCATCCGCCGCATCGACCGCGCGGTGCCCGGCAGCAGCCGGGTCAGGTCACGGGTGCGATAGCGGATCATCGGCAGGCCTTCCTTGGTCAGCGTGGTGAAGACCAGTTCGCCCATCTCGCCGTCCGCCACCGGCGCGCCGGTCTCGGGGTTGATGATCTCGGGGTAGAAATGATCCTCCCAGATCACCGGGCCGTCCTTGGTCTCGACACATTCGTTGGCGACGCCGGGGCCCATGATCTCGGACAGGCCGTAGATGTCGACCGCATGCATGTCGAAGGCCTGCTCGACCTCCTTGCGCATGGCGTCGGTCCAGGGCTCCGCCCCGAAGACGCCGACCGACAGCGAACAGTCGCGCGGGTCGAGGCCCGCCTTGTGGAACTGTTCCAGGATGTTGAGCATGTAGGAGGGCGTGACCATGATGCCGTCGGGACGGAAATCGGTGATCAGGCTGACCTGTTTCTCGGTCTGCCCGCCGCTCATCGGCACCACGGTGGCGCCCAGCCGCTCGATCCCGTAATGGGCGCCGAGACCGCCGGTGAACAGGCCGTAGCCATAGGCGTTGTGCACGATGTCGCCGCGCCGCAGCCCCGCCGCGCGCAGGCTGCGCGCCACGAGATCGGCCCAGTTGCTGATGTCATTGGCGGTATAGCCCACCACCGTCGGCTTGCCCGTGGTCCCCGAGGAGGCATGCAGGCGCACGATCTGTTCGCGCGGCACGGCGAACAGGCCGAAGGGGTAGTTGTCGCGCAGGTCGTTCTTGTAGGTGAAGGGGAACTTGGCCAGATCGGCCAGCGACTTCAGATCGTCGGGATGCACGCCGGCGTCATCGAACCGCTGCTTGTACATCGGCACGTTGTCATAGGCGTGGCGCAGCGACCATTTCAGCCGCTCGAGCTGCAGCGCCTCGATCTCGTCGCGCGAGGCGATCTCGATCGGGTCGAGATCGGATTTCTTCGGGGTCAGATCCTTCATAGCGTCCTCCTCGCCTTATGCGTCTTCGTCGAACAGATGGCCCTTGATCGCGCGCGAGATGCCGCGGAATTCGGCTATGACCTGTCCGGCCTGGGTGGTGACCTTGACATCGTAGATGCCGCTGCGCCCGGTCAGGCTGATCTCCTGTGCGGTGGCGGTCAGGGTATCGCCCAGCTTGCCCGGCGCCAGAAAGCTGATCAGGTTGTGCTGCGCCACGGTCGACTGGTTGCGGCTGTTGCAGGCATAGGCAAAGGCGGTATCGGCCAGCATGAAGGTGACGCCGCCGTGGCAGATGCCATGCCCGTTGCAATGGTGCTTCTCGACCTTCATCGACAGCGCGGCGCGACCCTCGTCGATCTCGTCGATCTGCATGCCGGCCCAGGTCGCCGCGTGATCGTTGGCCCACATCGCCTGAGCGGATTTCTGGGCGCGTTCGGTCGGGGTCATCGTCATTCCCCCCGGAACACGGGCGCGCGTTTTTCGAGGAAGGCGGCGACGCCCTCGGCGTAATCCGCGCTCTCGCCGCACTGCTTCATCGCGTCGGCTTCCAGCTCCAGATGCTCGGCCAGCGTATCGGTGGCCGCCGCCTGGATCGACTGTTTGGTCAGCCCCAGTCCCAGCGTCGGGCCCTTGGAGAAACGCTCCGCCATGGCCCGGGCCTCGGCCATCAGCTGATCGTCCGGCAGCGCCTTCCAGATCAGGCCCCAGTCCTCGGCCTTCTTCGCCGGCAGCGGCTCGGCGGTGAAGGCCAGCCCCTTGGCCCGCGCCTCGCCCAGCAGGCGCGGCAGGTGCCAGCTGCCGCCGGTATCCGGGATCAGCCCCACCTTCGAGAAGGACTGGATGAACTTGGCGCTTTCGGCGGCCAGGACCACGTCGCAGGCCAGCGCCAGATTGGCGCCGGCGCCGGCGGCGACGCCGTTGACCGCGCAGATGACGGGAAAGTTCAGCGAACGGATCAGATTGACCAGCGGCGCGTAGAAGGTGCGCACCGTATTGCCCAGATCGGGCGGCCCGGACATCTTGCGCGGATCGCGGTCGCCCAGGTCCTGCCCGGCGCAGAAGCCGCGGCCGGCGCCGGTCAGCAGCAGCGCGCGCTTGCCCCCGTCCCGCGCCGCCTCGATGGCGCCGCGCAGGGCATGGTGCATCTCTTCGGTAAAGCTGTTCAGCCGCTCCGGCCGGTTCAGCGTGATCTCAACCCAAGTGCCGTGATCGGTGGTCAGAATCGTGTCTGACATGTGCCCCTCGCCCCTCCTTGGCATGTCTTGCGGCCCGCCCGGCAGGGTCCCTCAGGGCCCCGCGCGCCTCCGCGTCCTCGGACAAACTTCTTGCATAAACCGACCGGACGGTCAATATATTGAATCGACTGTCCGGCCGCCGCCACCGCCCGCGGCCCACAACGGGAGAGAGGACCAGCTTCATGAGTATCCGACAGGTTTCCAGCTTTGCCGCCGGCGCATGGATCGCCCCGGGCGCCGGCGCCCGCACCATCGCCAGCGCCATCACCGGCGAGGCGATCGCCAGCGCCGGCAACGATGCACTCGACGTCCAGGCGATGCTGGACTATGCCCGCGACGTCGGCGGTCCGGCCCTGCGCAAGCTGACCTTTCACGACCGCGCCCGCATGCTCAAGGCGCTGGGTCAGCATCTGAACGCCAACAAGCAGGCGCTCTACGACCTCTCCTTCGACACCGGCGCCACCCAGTCCGACCATATGATCGACATCGACGGCGGCATCGGCACGCTTTATGTCTTCGCCTCCAAGGGCCGGCGCGAGATGCCGGACGATCACATCTATCTGGACGGCGGCACCGAGCAGCTGGGCCGCAGCGGCAGCTTCCTGGGTCAGCATATCTGCACCCCGCTGCAGGGCGTGGCGGTGCATATCAACGCCTTCAACTTCCCGGTCTGGGGCATGCTGGAGAAGCTGGCGCCGACCCTGCTGGCCGGGGTTCCGGCCATCGTGAAGCCGGCGACCAACAGCTGCTATGTCACCGAGCTGGCGGTCAAGCTGATGCTGGACAGCGGCATCCTGCCCGCCGGCGCGCTGCAGCTGGTCTCCGGCGGTCTGGGCGACATGCTGGACCGGCTGGGGATGCAGGATGTGGTCAGCTTCACCGGCTCGGCCGATACCGCGCTGCTGCTGCGGTCGAACAAGACCATTCTTGAGAACTCGGTGCGATTCGTCGCCGAGCAGGACAGCCTCAACGCCTCGATCCTGGGCCCGGATGCGGCGCCGGGCACGCCGGAGTTCGATCTGTTCATCAAGGAGGTCAGCCGCGAGATGACCGCCAAGGCGGGGCAGAAATGCACCGCGATTCGCCGCATCCTGGCGCCGCAGGCGCAGGTGGAGGCGGTGATCGCGGCGCTGAGCGAGCGGCTGACCAAGGTGGTGATCGGCGATCCGCGGCTGGAGACCACCCGCATGGGTGCGCTGGTGTCGAACGGTCAGAAGGCCGACGTTCTGGCCAAGGCGGCGCTGATCGGCGCCGAGGCCGAGCGGGTGTTCGGCGATCCCGACGATTTCGCCGTCGACGGCGCCGATGCCGCCAAGGGCGCCTTCCTGCCGCCGATGCTGTTCCATTGCGCCGATCCCGACCGCGCCCGGCGGGTGCACGATACCGAGGCCTTCGGCCCGGTCTCGACCGTCATGGGCTACCGCGATCTGGATCACGCGGTGGAGATCGCCAAGCGCGGCCAGGGCAGCCTGGTGGCCTCGGTCATCACCCATGACCCGAACGTCGCGCGTCAGGTGGCGCTCGGCGCCGGCGCCTATCACGGGCGGATCTACATCAACGACCGGGTGTCGATGAAGGAATCGACCGGCCACGGTTCCCCCCTGCCGCATCTGGTCCATGGCGGCCCCGGCCGCGCCGGCGGCGGCGAGGAGATGGGCGGCGTGCGCGGCGTGAAACACTACATGCAGCGCACCGCGATCCAGGGCTCGCCCGACATGATCACCGCCATCGGCGGCAAATGGGTGCCCGGCGCCACCGAGATCGAAGGCCCGGCGCATCCCTTCACCCGCAAGTATGGCGAACTCAGCATCGGCGAGACGCTGCACACCGCGCCGCGGGTGGTGACGATGGACGATATCGAGCATTTCGCCCATTTCACCGGCGATACCTTCTATGCCCACATGGACGAGGACGCCGCCAGGCGGAACCCGTTCTTCCCCGGCCGGGTGGCGCATGGCTATCTGCTGCTGTCCTTCGCCGCCGGCCTGTTCGTCGAGCCGAACGAGGGCCCGGTGCTGGCCAATACCGGCCTCGACAACCTGCGCTTCATGAAGCCGGTCAGCGCCGGCGACAGCATCAAGGTGCGGCTGACCGTCAAGCAGAAGACCCCGCGCACCGACGAATATGGCGAGGTGCGCTGGAACGTGACGCTGAGCAACCAGAACGACGAGCAGGTCGCGGAATACGAGCTGCTGACGATGAACGCGTTCTGACCCGCTTGCCGGGCGGCGGCCGCGCTGCCGCCCGGATCGCCCGGCAGCCCCGTCTTTTCCGGATGGTACAGGGCTGCGGGCAGCGATATTCTGATCTGATGAAAGACATCCAAGACAGCTGGTTCGACGCCTGTGCCCAGATCCTGACCGACCCGCAGAACCAGCGGGTGTGGTCGATCATCGTCTCGCTGTTCGGCGATCTGGCGCAATGCTCCGGCGACCGGCTGAGCGGCGGCGCGCTGTCTCGGATCATCATGCCCACCGGCATCAAGCCCGAGGCGATCCGCGTCGCGCTGCACCGGCTGCGCAAGGACGGCTGGATCGACAGTGCCCGATCGGGCCGCGCCAGCGAACATTTCCTGACCGAATTCGGCCGCGCCCGCAGCGCCGAGGTCTCGCCGCGCATCTATACCCGGATGCCGGAGACGCCGACCGACTGGCATCTGCTGATCGCCGAGGACGGCTCCGGCCAGTCGGCGCTGGACGAGATGCTGCTGGCCGAGGAATATTTCAGCATCGCCCGCAACGTGGCGCTCGGCGCCGGCCCGGCGCCGGAGAATTGCGAGGATCTGCTGACCTTCGACGCCCGCGCCCGCGTGGTGCCCGGCTGGGTCAAGACCCGCGCCTGCCCGCCGGAACTGGCCGAGGCCTGCCATGGCCTGCTCGATGCGCTGGACCGGGCCACCGCGCTGATGCCGGCCGAGCCGGCGGCGATCACCCCGCTACAGACCGCCACCCTGCGCATGCTGATCGTGCACCGCTGGCGCCGGGTGGTGCTGCGCCAGCCGGATCTGCCGGCGGCCTTCTTCCCGCCCGACTGGCCCGGCCCCGCCTGCCGTGCCGCGGTGTTCCGCCTGCTGGACCGGCTGCCGCGCCCGGCGCTGAGCACGCTCGAGGCAGACTGACGCCGCGTCGCGGGCGAATCCCGCGATCGTGCTTACACCGCGCCGCAGAACCGGCTAGGTTGCAGGGAGGCCATGGACGGCAACCCTGATGACACATGACATCCGCAGCGAGATCCTGATCGCCGGCGCCGGTTTCTCCGGCCTGATCATGGCGCTGGAGGCGCGCCGGCAGGGGTTTTCCGATATCGTCATCCTCGAAAAGGCCGATGACATCGGCGGCACCTGGCGCGACAACAGCTATCCGGGCGTCGCCTGCGACATCCCCTCGCATCTCTATTCGATGGCGCGCCACCCCAACCCGGACTGGAGCCGCAGCTATGCCCCCGGGGCGGAGATCTGGGATTACCTGAAGGCGGTCGCCCGCGACCAGGGGCTCTATGACCTCTGCCGCTTCGATCAGGCGCTGAAGACGGCGCGCTGGGACGGGGCGCTGTGGCGGGTCGAGACCGACCGCGGCGACCGTTTCGCGGCGCCGGTGCTGGTGATGGCACTGGGCGCGCTGCATGTGCCGCTGATCCCCAAGATCCCCGGCGCCGACAGTTTCGCCGGCCCCGCGTTCCACTCCGCCCGCTGGGATCACAGCGTCGATCCGGCCGGCAAGCGGGTGGCGGTGGTGGGCACCGGCGCCTCGGCCATCCAATTCGTGCCGGAGCTGGCCAGGACCGCCGCCCATGTCACCGTGTTCCAGCGCACCCCGACCTATGTGCTGCCCCGCGCCGACCGGCCGATTGCGCCATGGGTGCGGGCGTTGCATCGGTACCTGCCCGCCACCCGCGCGCTGCGGCGGCGCTGGCTCTATACCGCATACGAGCTGCGCCACGCGGTGTTTCGCGGCCGCCCGCGCGCGGTGCATATGACGACCCGGATGTGGCGCCGCGCGCTGGAGAAGGCAATCGACGACCCCGCGCTGCGCGCCGATCTCACGCCGCCCTACCGCATCGGCTGCAAGCGCATCCTCAGCTCGAACGACTGGTATCCGACGCTGGCGCGCGACAACGTGACCGTGATCGCCTCCGGCGTGGCGCGGATCGAGGGCGACCGGCTGATCGCCGAGGACGGCCGCACGGCGCAGGCCGACATGCTGGTCTGGGGCACCGGGTTTCACGTCACCGACGCGCTGCGCGGGCTGCGCATCACAGGCAGCGGCGGCCGCAGCCTGGCGCGGGCCTGGGTGCGAGGCATGCAGGCGCATCTGGGCGTCGGCGTCGCGGGCTTTCCCAACCTGTTCTTCCTGCTCGGCCCGCACAGCGGGCTGGGCCACAATTCCGTCGTCCTGATGATCGAGGCGCAGGCGCAGCATATCGCCCGCCTGCTGGCCGCGATGCGCGCCCGCGGCCTGGCCGCCGTCGAACCGCGCCCCGAGGCCCAGCAGGCTTTCGTGGCCGAGATGGAGGCGCGGCTCGCCGCCACCGTCTGGCAGACCGGCGGCTGCACCTCCTGGTATCAGGACGGCGCCGGCCGCAACCCCACCCTGTGGCCCGGCACCGCCGGCGAATACCGCAAACGCATGGCCCGCGCCGGAGCCGAGCAATACCGCGCCGCCCCGGCCGCGGAAAGGAAGGCCTGACCGATGACCACAATCCTGCTTGTTCCCCTCCTCCTGCTGGCGCTGCTGCTGCTCGCCGCCTGGCTCTGGACCCTCTATCTCGGTCGCAACGTGACCGCACTGGTGCCGCGCGCCGGCCGGATGCAGCCGGTGCGCGGCGGCGCCATCCACTATGTCGACAGCGGCCGGCGCGACGCGCCGGCGGTGGTGCTGATCCACGGGCTGTCGGGGCAGCTGCAGCATTTCACCTACGGCGTGGCGGATCTGCTGAAGGACGATTTCCGCGTCATCGCGCTGGACCGGCCCGGCTGCGGCTATTCCGAACGCGACAGCGACGATCTGGCGGCGCTGCCGGAGCAGGCGCGGATGATCGGGGAATGCCTCGATGCGCTGGGGGTGGAGAACCCGGTTCTGGTCGGCCATTCGCTGGGCGGCGCGGTGGCGCTGGCGATGGCGCTGGAGCGGCCCCGGCAGATCCGCGCGCTGGCGCTGATCGCGCCGCTCACCCATCAGCAGCCCGAGACCATCGACGCCTTTCGCGGCCTCGACATCGCCTCGCCGCTGCTGCGCCGGCTGATCGGCCATACCATCGCGGTACCGATGGCGCAGAAGACCGCCACCACCGTGCTGAGAGAGGTGTTTCTGCCCGAGGCCTGGCCCGAGGATTTCCTGACCCGCGGCGGCGGCGCGCTGGGGCTGCGCCCCAAGGGGTTCATCTCCGCCTCGGCCGATTTCATGGCCGCCAATGTCGGCATCCTGCCGCAGCAGGCCCGCTATGCCACCGAGCTGACGACCCCCGGCGGCGTGCTGTTCGGCGCCAATGACAACCTGCTGTCACCGGACGGCCACGGCCAGGCGATGACCGCCTTCGGCCTGCATTTCGAAACCGTGCCGGAACGCGGCCACATGCTGCCGATCACCGCGCCCGAGCTCTGCGCCGACTTCATCAGCCGGATGGCGCAGGCGGCAGGCTGACCCCGGGCGGGACGGGTCCCGCGGCCCGGGCGGCGGCCGGAAAAACATTGCCCCCAACAGACAATTTCCCGCTTGACCCGCCCCCGCGAGTCCCCTAAATCGCCCACACCCATGGCGGAGTAGCTCAGTTGGTTAGAGCAGCGGAATCATAATCCGCGTGTCGGGGGTTCAAGTCCCTCCTCCGCTACCATTCCCCTTCAATGACTCAG
>JBFXGQ010000168.1:0-8446 GCA_050177915.1 Pseudodonghicola sp.
CCGCGGCCTTTCCACCACCATCCTGCTGATCGAGCACAATATGAGCGTGTTGATGGAGACCGCCGACCGGGTCACCGTGCTGAACTTCGGCGAGATCCTGGCCGAAGGCACGCCGCAGGAGATCCACGCCAATGCGGATGTTCAGTCCGCCTATCTGTGAACGGGCTGATGCTGCAACTGGACAAGATCAACGCCTGATACGGCCGGGCGCAGATCCTGCGCGACCTGAGCCTGACGGTCAGCCCCGGCGAAATCCTCTGCCTGCTGGGCCGCAACGGCGCTGGCAAGACCACCACGATGAAGGCGATCATGGGGCTTCTGCCGCTGATGTCCGGCGCCGTGCGGCTGGGCGGAGAGGCGATCAGCGCGCTGCCCGCGCATCGGGTGGCGGGCCGCGGCATCGGTTATATCCCGCAGGGCCGGCGCCTGTTCGGCGAGCTGACGGTGGCGCAGAACCTGGAGATCGGGCTGCGCGCCGGCCGCTCCGGGCCTGAGGTGCTGGAGGATGCGCTGGCCCTCTTCCCGCGGCTGCGCGAGCGGCTGGACCAGCGTGCCCAGACGCTCTCGGGCGGCGAACAGCAGATGCTGGCCACCGCCCGCGCGCTTTGCCTGCGTCCGCGCATCCTGCTGCTGGACGAGCCGACCGAGGGGTTGCAGCCCTCGATGATCGCGGCGATCCGCGACGTGATCGCGGTGATGCGCGACCGCGGCGTCGGCATCCTGCTGGTGGAGCAGCGGGTCGATGCGGTGCTCTCGGTCGCCGACCGGGTGGCCTTCATCGAGAACGGCCGCAATCTGGAGACGCTGGAGGCCGAAGCGCTGCGCCGCGACCACCGGCTGATCGAGAAACATCTGGGCGTCTGAGACGCGGCCGGCGGCTCAGGGGGGCGCTGCCCCCGCGCTTCGCGCTCCCCCGGAGTATTTTTGCCGAGAAGAAGAGGGGGCCACCGCGCCTTTCATCTTGGCCCAAATACCTCCGCCGGAGGCGTGGCGCGCAGCGCCATCCGGGCGCCTCAGGTCAGCTTTTCGAGCAACCGGAGGAAGATCTCGCGCTCTTCCGCGTTCAGCGGTTCCAGCGTCGCCTCGGTGATTGCATGGGCGGCGGCGATCTGAGCGGCATAGAGCGCTCGGCCCGCCGTCGTGGGGGTCAGATGCAGCCGGCGCTGGTCGTCGGGATCGGGCGCGGCCTCGACCAGGCCGCGTTTGCGCAGCCGGTCGGCGACGCCCTTGACGGTGGCCGCATCCATCGCCGTGGCGCGCCCCAGGGCGTTCTGCGTCGCCCGCCCCAGCTCGCAAAGCTTGGCCAGCGCGGCGAATTGAGTCGGCGTCAGATCGGGGATGCCGCGGGCGAAGAGCGCCAGATGCCGCTGGTTGGCCCGTCGCATCAGGAAGCCCACCTGGCGATCGAGCCGATACTCGGGCAGATTGTCATCACGGTCGGTCATCGGCGCCTCCCTTTCCGGCCTGACTTGTTGACAGGGCCGGGGCGCTGCCTCAAAATCCGTTTGTATACTAACAATAATACCATTCAACAGAGCGAGGGTGTGGCCATGAGCCTGTATCTGCGCCCCAGCGAATTGCAAGAGGCGCTTGCCGCTTTGGCAGGGTCTTGCGCCATTGTGGCCGCCGGCTGCACCGATCTGTTCCCGGCGACCGAGCGGCCGGCGCTGCCCGGGCCGGTGCTGGATATCACCGGCATCGCCGGTCTGCGCGGCATCGTCGAGGGGCCCGAGGGCTGGCGCATCGGCGCCACCACGACCTGGAGCGATATCGCCCGGGCCGATCTGCCGCCGGGCTTCGACATGCTGCGCCAGGCGGCGCGCGAGGTCGGCGCGCTGCAGATCCAGAACGCCGGCACCATCGCCGGCAACCTCTGCAACGCCTCGCCCGCCGCCGACGGGGTGCCGCCGCTGCTGGCGCTGGCGGCGGAGGTCGAGCTGGCCTCGACCACGGGCACACGACGGCTGCCGCTGACCGATTTCCTGACCGGGCCGCGGCGCACCGCCCTGCAACCGGGGGAGCTGATGGTGGCGGTACATGTGCCGCGTGCCGCCGGGCAGGGCGCCAGCCGGTTCCTCAAGCTGGGCGCGCGGCGTTCTCTGGTGATCTCCATCGCCATGGTGGCGGCGCGGATTGCGGTGGCCGAGGGGCGTGCCGCCGGGGTTGCCCTGGCGGTCGGCGCCTGCGGCCCGGTGGCGACCCGTCTGCCGGCGGTGGAGGCGGCGCTGACCGGGCGGCCGCTGGCCGATCTGGCCGGTGCGATCCGGGCGCAGGACGTGGCGGCGGCGCTCAACCCCATCGACGATATCCGCGGCGATGCCGGCTATCGCCGCGAGGTGGCGGCGGAGCTGTTGCGGCGGGCGGTGTCCCGGATCGTGGAGGATCTGGCATGAAGGACGTTTCGCGCATTTCGACGACGGTGAACGGTCAGCCCGTGCAGCTCGACACCGCGCCGGGGCGGCGGCTGTCGGAGGCGCTGCGCGGCGATCTGGGGCTGACCGGCACCAAGGTGGGCTGCGACGCCGGCGATTGCGGCGCCTGCACGGTGCTGCTGGATGGCGCGCCGGTCTGTGCCTGTCTGACCCCCGCGATCCGCGCCGAGGGGCGCGAGGTGGTCACGGTCGAGGGGCTGGGCAGCCGCGTGGCCGGGCTGCAGGCGGCGTTTCTGCGCCATGGCGCGGCGCAATGCGGCATCTGCACCCCGGGTATGCTGACCACCGCCGCGGCGCTCTTGGAGGTCAACCCGGCGCCGACGCGGGTGGATGTGGAGACGGCACTGGGGGGCGTGCTCTGCCGCTGCACCGGCTATGCCAAGATCGTCTCTGCCGTGCTGGATGCCGCCGGCCAGGGGGCGCGGCCCGATCCGGCGCCGGCGCCGCGGGCGGGCGCCGCCGTGGGGGCGCGGATCGAACGGCTGGATGGGGCGCCCAAGGTCGACGGGCGCGAGGTCTTCGGCGCCGATTACGCGCCCCAAGGTGCGCTCTGGGTACGTGCGCTGCGCTCGCCGCATTTCGCGGCGCGCTTCACGCTGGGCGATGTGGCCGGCTGGGCGGCGGCGCGCGGCGTTCAGGTCTTTACCGCCCGTGACATTCCGGGCTGCAACAGCTTTGGCACCATCCCCGCTTTCGCCGATCAGCCGGCGCTGGCCGAGGGCTTTGTGCGGATGCGGGGCGAGGCGGTGGCGGCGATCGCCGGGGAGCGTGAGGCGATCGAAGCGCTGGATCTGGAGGATTTCCCGATCGACTGGCAGCCCGACGACGCCCTGATGCATCCGGCTGAGGCGCGGGCAGAGGGGGCGGCGCGGCTGCATCGGGATCGCGAGGGCAATATCCTGATCGGTGGGTTGGTGCATTCCGGCGATCCGGCGGCGGGCTTCGCCGGCGCCGCCCATCTGGCCGAGGCCGCGGCCGAGACGCCCTTTGTCGAACATGCCTATATCGAGCCGGAGGCGGGGGCGGCCTGGATCGAGGGCGAGACTTTGGTCGTTCAGGCCTGCACCCAGGCGCCGGTGATGGACCGGGACGATATGGCTCGGATCCTGGGGCTGGAGCCCGCGCAGGTGCGGATCATCCCCTCGGCCACCGGCGGCGGCTTCGGATCGAAACTGGATCTGTCGCTGCAGCCGCTGATCGGGCTGGTGGCTTATAAGACCGGGCGGCCGGCGCGGATGGTCTATACCCGGCGCGAGAGCATGGCATCGACCACCAAGCGGCACCCGGCGCAGATGCGGGCGCGAGCCGGGGTGGATGCCGCGGGCCGGCTGCTGGCGATGGAGTTCGACGGCGATTTCAACACCGGCGCCTATGCCAGCTGGGGACCGACCGTGGCGGTGCGGGTGCCGGTGCATGCCTCCGGCCCCTACCGGGTTCCGAATTACCATGCGGAGGCGCGGGCGGTGCATACCAACGGGCCGGTCTCCGGCGCCTTCCGCGGCTTCGGCGTGCCGCAGGCGGCGATCCTGCAGGAGACCCTGTTCGACGATCTGGCGCTGATGGCGGGGATCGACCGGCTGGAGTTCCGCCGGCGCAACGCGCTGCGCGACGGCGACCGCAGCGTCTGCGGGCAGGAGTTGCGGGGCGTCGGGATCGGTCCCTGTCTCGACGCCTTGCAGGCGCCCTGGGCCGCGGCGCTGGCCGAGGCCGAGACGTTCAATGCTGCCCATGCCGGTGTGAAACGCGGCGTCGGTGTCGCCTCCTGCTGGTATGGCTGCGGCAATACCGGCATGCCCAACCCCTCGACCATGCGGCTGGGGATCACGCCAGAGGGGCGGTTGCGGCTGCATCTGGGGGCGACGGATATCGGCCAGGGGTCGAATACGGTGATCCCGCAGATCTGCGCCGATGCGCTGGGGGTGCCCTTGTCCGACTTTACGTTCATCGGCCCCGATACCGCGCTGACACCGGATGCCGGCAAGACCTCGGCCTCGCGCCAGACGGTGGTGTCGGGGAATGCCGCCTATCTGGCGGGCAAGGCGCTCAGGGCCAGGCTTTTGGCGATGACCAATATGGGCGAGGCGGCGGTTCTGGGGTTGGAGCCCGGTGCCGTGGTGGTGACCGATGGCGCCCAGCGGCGGCGGATCGCGCTGGCCGAGCTGCCGGTCGATGCCCATGGCTATGCGCTGGCGGCGGAGGAAAGCTATGATCCGCCGACGCAGGCGCTGGACGAGAACGGGCAGGGCATTCCCTATGCCGTCTACGGCTATGGCGCCCATCTGGCCGAGGTGGAGGTCGATCTGGCGCTGGGCACCGTGCGGGTCAAGCGGCTGACCGCGGCGCATGATCTGGGCCGGGTGATCAACCCGATGCTGGCCGAGGGGCAGATCGAGGGCGGCGTGGCGCAGGGCTTGGGTCTGGCGCTGATGGAGGAATATATCCCCGGCCGCACCGAGAACCTGCACGATTACCTGATCCCCACCGTGGGCGACATGCCCGAGATCGTGCCGATCCTGATCGAGACGCCGGATCCCGAGGGGCCCTATGGCGCCAAGGGGCTGGGCGAACACGCGCTGATCCCCACCGCGCCGGCGATCCTCAATGCGATCCGCCATGCCAGCGGGGCCAAGGTGACCCGGCTGCCGGCGCTGCCGCACCGGGTGCTGGCGGCGATAAGGGAGGTGCGGGGATGAGAGGGGGATTTATCGGTATAGGCAGAGAACGGAGGGTGGCGCCCGGCCCGGGCGGGTGCGGAAGCGCCCGCCTTGGGGGCGGGGTGGGCGCTGCCCGGCGTAAACGCCGGGCGGAGCGGTTGTTTAGTGCGCGCCCGGATCGTCAGGAGGGCTGCACATGACAGATCGTGTCGAACGTCCCCGCGAAGACAAGATCCGCTGCGATGCCTGCCCGGTGATGTGCTATATCGCCGAAGGCCGCGCCGGGGCCTGCGACCGCTATGCCAATCAGGGCGGCCGCATCGTCCGCTGCGACCCGCTGACCGTGCTCGACCGCCGGATCGCCAGGGGCGACGAAATCCGCCCCTTCCTCAAGGCCGAATGGGATGGCCGGCTGATCCATGACGACGATCTCTTCGTCACCGCCGTCGGCGCCGGCACCACCTATCCCGATTACAAGCCTGCCCCCTTCATCGTCTCGCGCGAGGTCGACGGCGCCGATTTCGTCACCGTGGTGACCGAGGCGATCTTCTCCTACTGCGGCGTCAAGGTGAAGATCGACACCGACCGCCATCTGGGCCCCGAGGGCGCGGTGATCCGCGCCGGGGGCGAGGCGGTGGGGCTGATGATCACCTCCGAATACGGCTCGCAGATGATGTCCTTGGGCGGGGTCGATCACCTTACCGGCGGATCGAAACCCGAAGGGCGGGTGACCTGCGACACGCTGATGCGGCTGTGCAACCGCGAGGCGGTGGAACTGGCGGTCGACGGTGGCGCCACGATCATCGTGCAGGCCGGCCAGCCGCCCATCGTCGACGGTCATCGCGAGGAACGCATGCGCGTTGGCTGCGGATCGGCCACCATCGGCATGTTCGCCAGCCAGTGGCAGGGGCTGGTGGACGAGGTGGTGGTGGTCGACGACCATATCACCGGCGTGGTCAGCGAACATCAGGCCGGCAAGGTGCTGGGCTGGCCCGACACCGGCATCCGCATCAAGGGACGCCGCTCTACCCCCGGGCGCTATTTCCAGGTGGCGGAGCCGGGGCTGGGCTGGGGCGGTACGAATATCACCGATCCGCTGACCATCCTGGGCGACTGGAACCCGAAGAAGGGGGCGCGCCCCGGGCTGAGCCTGCTGATGGTCTCCACCACCGGCGAGCAATACGGCTATTATGTGCTGGACGACGATCTGGTGCCGCAGAAGCGCGAGCTGCCCGAGGTGCTGCGCCCCTCGGTCGATCTGATCGCCGAGAATTGCGAACCCGCGCTCTGCACGGTGATGTTCATGGGCGGCGCCGGCGGCTCGCTGCGCTCCGGCGTGACCAGGAACCCGGTGCGGCTGACCCGCTCGGTCCAGGCCGAGCGCACCCGGGTCACCGTCGGCGGTGCGCCGGCCTATGTCTGGCCCGGCGGCGGCATCACCATCATGGCCGATGTGACCCGGATGCCCGACAACGCCTTCGGCTATGTGCCCACCCCGGCCATCGTGGCGCCGCTGGAGTTCACCCTGCGCCGCGACGAATACCGCGCACTCGGCGGCCATGACGACAGGGCCCGCCCGGTCGAGGATGTGCTGGAACACGGCGGCGAATACGGGGCCGACCTGCGGGCGGTGGCGCCGCGCGACCGGGACGGTTGAGATGCCGGGGGCGCAGATCGCCTTTCTGCCCGACGGCCGGCGGCTGCACCTGCAGCACGGGCCGATCGACCTGATCGTCGGCGCCGAGGGGCCGGGGCGCGCCGCCGCCCTGCGCGCCGCCGCCGCGCGCTTCGATACCGTGCTGGAGGAGCTGGTGGCGGAGCTGCCGCTGCTGCGCGCCCGGGTCGGGCCGCGGCCTGCGGGTGTGATCGCCCGGCGGATGCACGCGGCCACCATGCCCCATGCGCCCGACTTCATCACCCCGATGGCCGCCGTCGCCGGCGCGGTGGCCGAGGTGGTGCTGGCGGCGATGCGCGAGGCCGGGGAGCTGACCCGCGCCTATGTCAACAACGGCGGCGACGTGGCGCTGCATCTGGCGCCGGGGCAGCGCTTCACCGCCGCCATCGCCGGCGGCGCCCCCGGCCGCATCGCCATCGCGGCCGAGAGCCCGGTGCGCGGCGTGGCGACCTCGGGCCGGCACGGGCGTAGTCAGTCGCTGGGCATCGCCGACAGCGTGACGGTGCTGGCCCGCAGCGCCGCCGCGGCCGATGCGGCGGCCACCATGATCGCCAATGCGGTCGACCTGCCCGGCAGCGCCAAGGTCCGCCGCATCGCCGCCCGCGCGCTGGCCCCCGACAGCGATCTGGGCGACCGGCTGGTGACGCTGGAGGTGGCGCCGCTGACCCCCGAGGAGGCCGCGCAGGCGCTGGAGCGCGGCGTGAGTTCTGCCCGAACCTGCCTGTCCCGTCGCCTGATCTGCGCTGCGCTGCTGTCGCTTTCCGGCCAGAGCCGCGCGCTGGGCGCGGCCGACCTCATCGACCTCAAGGACCCCTGCCATGCCTGATTTTCCCCTGCGCAAGACGATGATCTTCATCGAGGACATTCACCACGAGGGCGGCCCGGCCCCGGCGCTGCCGCGTCGCCGGGCGGCGATTGTTGCCATCGTGAAGAACCCTTTCGCCGGCCGCTATGTCGAAGACCTGCAGTCGGCGATGGACGATCTCAAGCCGCTGGGCCTGATGATGACCGACCGGCTGATCGCGGCGATGGGCGGCCTCGAGGGGATCGACGGCTACGGCAAGGCCGGGCTGGCGGGCGAGGGCGGCGAGCTGGAGCATACCGCGCTGTGGCATGTGCCCGGCGGCTACGCCATGCGCGAGCGGCTGGGCGAGGCCAGGGCGATCGTGCCCTCGGCGATGAAGGTGGGCGGCGTGGGCACCCGCATCGACGTGCCGCTCGGCCACATCAACGCTGCCTATGTGCGCAGCCATTTCGACGCGATCGAGGTGGGCGTCCCCGATGGGCCGCGCGCGGACGAGCTGCTGTTCGCCCTGGCGATGAGCCGCGGCGGCCGAATTCACAACCGCATGGGCGGTCTCGCCGTCGAGGACGTCAAGGGCGAGGACGGGCTGCGCTGACCCCGCCAACAGGGCGCAATTCCCTCTTCTTCTCGGTCCAAATACTCTCGCCGAAGGCATGGCGCGCAGCGCCATTTTCTCGTCAGGATGATCGGCGACAAGGGCCGGGCGCGGCCCGGCCTTGCGGCCGGGCGAAGCAGAACGGACGTCAAGCCCGCCCCGGGTTGTCAGAGGCGCGCGACCCTCACTCCGCCCGTTTCCACCCCGCTTCCCCCAACGCGTGCAGATAGCTCGGCGCCAATCGCATCTGCGGGCCGAGCCCGCGGGCGATCAGCAGCCCGTGCA
>JBFXGQ010000169.1:0-8412 GCA_050177915.1 Pseudodonghicola sp.
ATACTAACAAAGTATATACGACATCATTACTAAGCGCTACTCACAGAACGCTGCAAGGCGCGTGTGCGTTATACCAAGGCCTGTCGGAAAACACTTGTTTTTCGACAGGCCTTCAAGGGTCCTCTGCTGTGATCTTTGGCGATATCTGGCGCAATTCTTTCAGCTCTAAGTGGCGCCGATTACCAGCGTGGAGCGTGCTGCCTCGACGACATCGTCAGTAACGAGTGATAGCTCGTTGATCCTGAGGATGCGCTCGATCTGGACAAAGAGGCGATGCAGAAGCCGGAAGTTGCCGCCGGTGATGCGGGCGATGGATGCGATCGCTTGGTGATCGGTGAAATCGGCGGCGTCCAGTTGCAGGCCGAGCTTCCGCCAGTGGCGGGTCAGGACGAAGGTCAGCTCATCCCCCTTCAGCGGGCGATAATGGTGGGCGAAGCCGATCCGGCTATAGAACTGCGGATAGCGTTCCAGTTTCCGTTCCAGGCCGGACATCCCGATCAGGATAACGCCGATACCGGTCCGGTCGAAAATATCGCGCACATGCTCAAGGCTTTGCGTCGAAAGGCGTTCGGCTTCATCGACTATCAGCATTTCCATGCGGCCTTGGCTATGGCGTTCCGGAATGACCATGCTCGGGTTAAGCGCCAGATCGATGCAACCTTCTGCGCGGGCTATAAGACAGCGTAAATCTTCACGAACCTCCCGAACCGGGCCGCCGACTGTCGGTGTGTAGAAAACTGTGCGTGACTTGGCCAATGCCTCATAGGCAATGACGTCCGATGCGTCGCGTGGCCCCCACTCCTTCAAGAGCGGTTCGGCCTTGTCCCACCGGGCGAAGCGCTGCGCCGACATCGTTTTTCCGACACCGGCCGGGCCGAAGCAGATTCCGATATATCGGTGTTTCTGCACTGCACCTGCGAACTCGACAAAGCGGCGATGTTCTTTCGTGGCGATGAATGTGCCATTGCGCTGTCCCATCATTGTCAATCATCCGACTGATAGGTTCGGAGTTTCGACTTGCGTTGAGGTCGAGGCGCGGTCTCGGTTTTCCTACGGGCTGTCCCCTCCGGGAGATATTCCGCAACGACGCCGACCCGTTCATTAATCTGCTGGCGCAGGGCCCGCCGCTGCGCCGCACGGGCTGTCTGTATGTCTTTCAGCGTGATCGTCTCATGGGCATGTTCCGGGCTGATGGCGCGGCACAGGAAACGGTTCTTGTGGAAGACGCGGATCTCACCAAGGTCGCGCGGATCATATCGGATCGTGACGCTTTCGCCGACGTAGGGAGCAAGGATCGTACTCATGAAGCGCAGCCCTTGAAAATGCACACCGTCGCGGCGCACGAGCCGAGGCTTCGCGACCATGACGAGCAGCAGGTCGAGGTCGTCGATACTGTCGGGCATTTGAGGAAGCCAGCCGTCGGCGCACCACGACGTAAGCGGCGGCAGCCCCGTCTCGCGATGAGTGCGGACATTGTAGGTGTCCTTGATCCACGCGCCGATGACAGCATCGAGATCGGCCAGCGACAGCTTCGGCGGGGTTTCTGGTTTCCCATTCACTATATTACCGGACAAGTCCGAAAGTAGTTCTGTGTTCAGGGTGCCGAAGAACCGCTCGATTTTTCCGCGGCCCTGCGGTCGCGCTACGGCGGAATGGATGATCTGGAACCGCAGGCTGGCAGCTGCCTGTTCGAGATGTTCGGATGTGAAGTCGCTTCCGTGATCGACATAGAGAATTTCTGGGATGCCGCATATGGGCCAGTCCGGGATTTGTTTGCGCCAGATGGCTTGTCGAAGTGCCAGAGACGTTTGCAGAGCCGATGGTGCGCCGAGAAAAACCAGGTATCCAGCAATTGCACGGGAGTGGTCGTCCATAATCGCGGTCAGCCACGGGCGCGCCGCTTTTCCGTTCGCGTCGATAATCCATATATCCAGCATGGTATGATCGGCTTGCCAAAGCGTATTCGGTGCGCTTGCCCTGTGTCGGTGGATCAGCTCAAATCGGTCCCGATAGGCTGACGCCCCATCCTGCGCCAGCGTGACCACCGCAGGATCGAGCGCCTGCACGATGGAATGAACGGTGCCATAGGATGGGAGCGGCCAATCCCTGCTCTTCGCAATCGCTTTGGCGCGTCGACAGATCGCGGCACAGGACAGCCGGGGCTTGCGAAGTGCCAGCCCCTCGATCAGAGCGATCAAGGGGTGGGGTAGTTTGCGAGTGCCGTAATCAGATCGCTTCCTGACCTTTAGCCCGTCCAGACCTTCCAGCCTGTAGCGCGACAGCCAGCGTTGCGCCGTCCGGATCGGCACATCAGCCGCGCGGGCGGCAGCGACCAGAGAAACTCCCTCTTCCAGATGAGGCCGCAGAGCGGCGAACCGGCGCATCGCTTCATCCATTCTGTTTCTCCAACCTGTCCGAAAGGGGATCGCTGAGCGGACGCCGTACCGCCTCCGGGCGGATCCCTGTGTCTGAAGACAAAACCGATTCTCATTTAGATGGTACGATGATATTATCACTAACGGGGCCTTTTGCGTTACAAATGAGAGCCACCCGGCCCCAATTTCGCTAAGTCACGTTCCAAGGATGCGCCCATGTCTGAAACCCGCGTTGGCTATGCCCGGTGCTCGACCGACAAACAGGACCTCGCGGCACAAAAGGTCGCCCTTCGCAATCTCGATGTGGCTGAGGAACGCATCTACACTGACCACGGCTTGACCGGGACAAACCGCGACCGACCGGGACTGGCACAGGCCCTGGCCGCCGTCAGAACCGGCGACACACTGGTGGTCCCGAAACTCGACCGGCTGGCGAGATCGGTTCCGGACGCCCGTGCCATCGCGGACGAGCTGGCGAAGCGAGGGGTGAAGCTTGCTTTGGGTGCGTCAGTCTATGATCCGACCGACCCGATGGGAAAGATGTTCTTCAACATCCTTGCTACCTTCGCCGAGTTCGAAGCCGACCTGATACGCATGCGGACCAAAGAGGGTATGGCAGTTGCCCGCGCGAAGGGAAAGCTGAAGGGTAAGAAGCCAAAGCTGTCGGATCGACGCCAGACAGAGCTTCGGCGCATGTATGACACAGGAGATTACTCGATCAGCGATCTGGCCGAGCTGTTCGATGTGTCGCGGCCGACCGTCTATCGGGTCCTGCAACGAACACCAAGCGTTGAGGCATTATAGCAATCGGTAGCTGCCCTTCGCTGCGCACCACATGAACTTTCGCTACGCGGACGAAGCCGCCGTTTGCTTCTTGGCTTCACGCGTAACTAGCAGCCCGCAAAACACGCGACTTTTCCAGGTCAGTGAAGGTGTGAATAGCTTTCGCTCAGGCGTAGTGAGGTCTTACATTCGCGAGCGCTCTGCATGCTTACCTCGCTTCTTAAACTGAGCGGAAAGTAGAATAGCGGTGAATCATCTCGCTTGCTAGAGTGAGAGGATGTGAACGCCATTGGTAGCCGCCGAGGGACTTCATCGGCTTTTCGACTTAGAACTTTGAACCCAACGACTGTCGAGATGGAGGATCGGCTTGGTGGGAGGGTTGATTCCCTTTGAGGAATTGCCGGAGTGGGTTCCGGGAAAGGTGCTTCTGGCCAGCGATGGACAGAACTGGAAGAGGGTCGCGTTAAGATCCTATCACTACCAAGGCCAAGATGTCGTCGTACCCGCGATGCGCGACTTCATGCTCGTGAGCTACAGGACCGGCACGACCCCGATGCAGCGTCGTTTCGATGGCCGATGGAAGAAGGAAACTCTGGGACCGGGCGCGGCTTCGCTTTTGACGCGGGCGCAGCAGGCCTACTGGAACTGGCACGAGCCGATCGACGTGACCCACATTTATCTCTCGGGCGAAATGGTCGCCGAGGTGGCGAGCGAGGTCATGGATTGCGCGGTCAGCGAGGTCACCCTCGACGATGTGCTTCGGGTGGACGACCCGGTCATGTCGAGTGCGGCTGATGCGATTGCCGGCGAAGCACGAAACCGCGCTTTGGGCGGTTCACTCTACGTCGACACCGTGGCACGCGGTCTCATCATTCATCTCCTGCGCCGCTACGCCTCCGTACGCCAGCTTGAGCCTGAGCGCACCGGCGTCCTGACCCCTCAGCAGGAAAAGCGTATCGTTGAGTTCATCGAGACGGAGATTGAAACGCTGCTCGACCTCAAGGTGATGGCCGACGCTCTCAATATGACTCCCTGCCTCTTCGCCCGGCAATTCCGCCGCAGCTTCAACATGCCGGCCTATGCCTTCGTGAAGGCTCGCCGGCTCGAAAGGGCCCGTCGCCTGCTGGCCACCACCGAACTGCCGATCAAGGCAATCGCGGCCGATTGCGGCTTCTGCGACCAGGCCCACCTCACGCGCATGTTTTCCTCGGAGTTTGGCATGCCGCCTGGCGAGTTCCGTCGCCGCGCGCACTGAGTGGGCGACAGAAACATACAAAGATTGGTTGCGGTTCGTTCAAGATCGGCGACCTGCAGCACTGCCAAGCTGACCGGGTGCCGCGACGAAGACCGATTGGCTCGACACTACGGCACAGCCCGTGACCGGCAGGAGGCGGTTGCGGCCAACTCGGAGGAAATCATGCTAGATTCTAACCAAACCGCCACCGTGGCGGATCGCAGACCTGTGCCCGCCGAACTCGATGCATTGGTCATCGGAACTGGTTTCGCGGGTCTCTATCAGCTGCACCAGCTTCGCGAAATGGGCCTCAAGGTCCACGCGTGCGACACCGCGACAGACGTCGGCGGCACCTGGTACTGGAACCGTTACCCGGGTGCCAAGTTCGACAGCGAAGCCTACATATACCAGTATCTTTTCGACGAAAGCCTCTACAAGGACTGGACCTGGAGCGAACGGTTCCCCGGCCAGCGCGAGATCGAACGCTGGATGCACTACATCGCCGACCGGCTTGACCTCCGCCGTGACATTTCCTTCTCGACCACGATCACAAAGGCCAGCTTCGACGAGACGACCGGCCTCTGGACCGTGGAAACCGACAAGGGCGATACCGTCCTCGCGCGCTACCTGATCGGCTGCACCGGGATGCTTTCCGCTCCGCTGGAGGACCGCTTCCCCGGGCAGGCCAGCTTCAAGGGCAAGATCGTCCACACCGGGCGCTACCCAAAGGGCGGTCTCGACCTCGAAGGCAAGCGCGTCGCCGTCATCGGCACCGGGGCGACCGGCATCCAGGTGATCCAGACCATTGCACCCGAGGTCGAGCACCTGACGGTCTTCGTACGCACGCCGCAATACGTACTGCCGATGAAGAACCCCAAATACGGGCCGGGTGAAGCGGCATGGTACAAGGATCGCTTCGACGAACTGAAGGCCAATCTCCCGCACACGTTCTCGGGCTTCGAGCACGACTTCGAGAACACGTGGGCCGACCTGACGCCCGAGCTGCGCCGCGAGGTGCTGGAGGAGATTCATGCGGACGGATCGCTGAAGCTCTGGCTGGCCTCCTTCGCCGAAATGTTCTTCGACGAAGAGGTCAGCGAGGAGATCTCCGAATTCGTGCGGGAAAAGATGCGGGCCCGCCTGAAGGATCCGAGGCTGATCGACATCCTCGTGCCGAAAAAGGGAGACTACGGCTTCGGCACACACCGCGTTCCGCTCGAGACACACTACCTCGAGGCCTACCTGCGCGACAATGTCGAGGCGGTCAGCGTCCGTGATAACCCGATCGCCGAGATCGTGCCCGAAGGCGTCAGGTTGGAGGACGGCACCGTCTACGAGGTGGACACGATCATCATGGCGGTGGGCTTCGATGCCGGCTCGGGGGCGCTTGCGCGGATCGACATCACCGGCCGCAATGGCATGAAGCTCGCCGAAGAATGGGGCAAGGACATCCGTACCACCATGGGGCTGATGAAGTTCGGGTTCCCCAACCTCTTCATGACCGGCGCGCCGCTCGCGCCTTCAGCCGCGCTCTGCAACATGCCCACCTGCCTGCAACAGCAGACCGAATGGATCACAGAGTGCATCGGCGCGATGCGGGCGAGCGGCCACGACGTGATCGAGCCGACGGAGGAAGGCGAGTCCGACTGGGTCAAGCACCATGACGAGACCGCGAATGCCACGCTGATCGCGAAGACGAACTCGTGGTACACTGGGTCCAACGTGCCGGGCAAACCGCGCCGCGTCCTGTCCTATATCGGCGGGGTCGGCACGTACCGCGACAAATGCGACGAGATGGCCCGGAACGGCTATCCGTCCTTCGCGATGACCAAAGCCGGCGTTCCCGCTGACGCCTGAAATCCAGCAAACGACAAGACCGCCCTGTCCCCGCGACGGGGCGTTCCCAAGACCGGCTTCAAAGAATGGGAGGAAACCATGGGCCACAAATTCAACGCTGATTCCGTCCTGAATGGTGTCGTGACGTCCGATCCACGCGTGCCCGGCGTTGTGGCGATGGTCACGGACCGCGAGAAGAACATCTACGAAGGTGCCGCGGGTGTCCGCCGGATCGACGGTGACACGGCGATGACCACCGACGACGTCTTCGCGATCTTCTCGACCACGAAGGCTATCACCGCGACGGCCGCGTTGCAGCTTGTCGAGGAGGGCAAGCTCGACCTAGACGCACCGGCGAGCGACTACGCGCCCGATATCGGAAAGCTCAAGGTGATCGACGGCTTCGACGACGCCGGCGAGCCGATCCTGCGCGACCCGAAACGCCCGATCACGACGAAGCACCTGCTGCTCCATACCGCCGGCTTTGGATACGACTTCTTCTCCGAAACCTACAACCGGCTTGCGCAGGAGAAGGGCCAGCCCAGCGTCATCACCGCATCGAAGGCCTCGTTGATGACGCCCTTGCAGTTCGACCCGGGCGACAAGTGGGAATACGGCACCAACATCGACTGGTGCGGGCAGGTGGTCGAGGGGATCACCGGCAAGCGTCTGGGCGAAGTCTTCCAGAGTCGGATCTTCGAGCCGCTCGGGATTGAAGACATGACCTTCGAGTTGAACGACAGTCTCCGCAAGCGGCTTGCTGGCATGCATGCGCGCGGGGAAGACGGCTCGCTGACGCCGATGGACTTCGAGCTGCCCGATAGGCCCGAGATCCACATGGGCGGGCACGGCCTATACGGCACGGTCGGCGACTACATGAAGTTCATCCGCATGTGGCTGAACGACGGCATGGGGCCGAACGGGCGCGTCCTGAAGCCCGAGACGGTGGTGATGGCCGAGAAGAACCACCTTGGCGAGAAGAAGATCGGCATGTTGCCGGGGGTGATCCCGTCCCTGTCGAACGACGCCGAGTTCTTCCCGGGCCTTTTGAAGTCATGGTCCTATAGCTTCATGGTGAACGACGAGGCAGCCCCCACAGGTCGGCCGGCAGGGGCGTTGGGCTGGGCGGGGCTCGCGAACCTGTTTTACTGGATCGATCGGGCGAACGGGTTCGGAGGCTTCTGGGCGACACAGATTCTCCCATTCGGAGATCCCGTCTCCTTCGTCGGCTACCTGGACTTCGAAAGCGCCTTCTACGCCTCGCTCAAGTCTGCAAAAGCTGCCTGAGTTAGACCGTGATCGCCGGCACCGCCGGCGATCGCCCTCCGTCGTTCAAGAGCCTTCTTAGGGCTGCAGAGCGATTGGACGGGGCACGGTCTGAACGCTTGGGGGACCACCGATTCAGGCGATCCACAACTAGGTGAGAAAGATATACTCAGGCGCATGCAAACAGTGGCGGCACGCAATATTTGCGTCACCCCAACCTAACTAAAGGAGAAGTCTACATGGGTAAGCTAAACGATAAAGTTGTCGTGGTGACGGGCTCGGTCTCTGCGATCCCGGGATATGATTCCATTGGATCGGCAACGGTTCGCGAAGCTCTGGCAGAAGGGGCTGCGGGAGTCGTCATCTCCGATATCAACGACGAACTGGGAGAAGCCTTCGCGAAAAGCCTGAACGAACAATACGGCACCGGACGCGCTCTCTATGTCCATACAGATGTAAGAGAGCCGAAGGATGTCGAAAAGCTGTTCGATATCACCGAAAAGACCTATGGCCGCGTCGATGCTGTTATGGCCAATGCCGGGGTGGCAACGGCCGAGGATTTCGACAAGGATCCGGAAGCCGTCCTGAAATCCCGTAAGTTCATTCAAAGCATCAATGAGGACGGAGTTTTCCACACCGCCCTCTACGGTTCGCGTCTAATGATCAAGCACGGCACGAAAGGCTCCATCGTGCTGGTATCCAGTATTCACGGTGTCGTCGGTCGCCCCAAGGTCGTGAACCCGGACACGGGCGATGTGCTAATCGATCGCTTCAACTTGATTCAATATACGATGGGCAAGCATGGCGTCGTCGGCCTGTCGAAGGCCTTGGCTCTTCAACTGGCGGAATATGGCATTCGCGTTAATACGGTGAACCCGGGCTATATCATGACCCCCTTGTTTCAGGCTGCGGTCAATG
>JBFXGQ010000170.1:0-8371 GCA_050177915.1 Pseudodonghicola sp.
GGTCGAGCCCGAGACCGCCGCCGCGGTCGCCGCCATCGCCCGCCTGCTGGCAGAGGCCGGCCTCCGGGTGGTGGAGATCGCCGATCCGCTGGACGGGATCGACAGCCTGGTGGCGCTGACCGACGTCTGGCTGGCGGGCTTCGCCGACCAGTCCGACAGCCTCGCCCGCACGCTGGGCCGCAGCATCGACGAGACCACCTATGGCCCGGTGGCGCTGGCCGCCTACGCGCATTCCAAACGGCTGGACCTGCGCCGCTTTCTCGGCGCGATCGACCATCTGAACCGCAGCCGCCGCCGGATGGGCGCGGCGCTGGAGCCCTATGACATCTGGCTGAGCCCGGTGACCGCCGCGCCGGCGCCGCGGATCGCCGATCTGCCGGCCCCCGCCACCGAATTCCGCGCCCATATCGAACGCGGCATGGCGCCCGCCTTCCAGCACACCATCGCGCATAACATCCTGGGCACGCCGGCGATCTCGCTGCCGCTGGCGCGGCACAGCGACGGCCGCCCGATCGGCCTGCAACTTTCCGCCCGGCCGGGGCGCGAGGATCTGCTGCTCCGGCTTGCCGCCCATCTCGAACAGCAGCGGCCCTGGCCCCTGAGGGCGCCGGAGCCGCTGGCCTGACCCCATCGCAAACAGAATCCAACAAGGAGACCACCATGAAGATCAGACCCCTTTTCGCCGCGCTCGCGCTGGCTGCCGGACTCGGCGCGGCCTCGGCCCATGCCGAGGCCGAATATACCCTGACGATCTCCAGTTGGGGGCCGCCGACCTCGGGCAACAACGCCGCGATGTGGCCGGAGATCATCAAACGGATGGAAGAGGCGACCGACGGCCGCGTCACCGGCGAGCTGAAGTTCAACCTGGCGCCGCCGCCGGCGCAGTTCGACCTGATCCTGGACGGCGCCGCCGACATGACCTGGATCTTCCACGGCTACAACCCGGGCCGCTTCGTGTCGGCGCAACTGTTCGAATTGCCGGGCTATGACGCCGATTCCGCCACGCTGTCGGCGGCCTACTGGCAGGTCTATCAGGACCATTTCGCCAAGCTGGACGAACACCGCGGCGTCAAGCTGATCGGCCTGATGACCCATGGTCCGGGCCAGCTCGCCTCCGCCCCGCGGATCGACAAGCTGTCGGATATCGCGGATCTGAAGATCCGTACCGGCGGCGGCGTCGCGGGTGAGGTGGTGGGTCTGCTGGGCGCCAGCCGCATCCAGCTGCCCGCGCCCAGCGCCTATGAGGCGATCGCCTCCAAGGCGGCGGATGCCAGCATGATGACCATCGAAGGCCGCAAGAGCTACAACCTGATCGAGGTGGCGCCCTATATGTACGAGATGCCCGGCGGCTTCTACCGCGGCTCCTTCGCGCTGCTGATGAACCAGGAGAAGTTCGACTCGATGCCGAAGGACCTGCAAGAGGCGCTGGACGGGGTCTTCGGGCTTGAGACCTCGCGTCTGGCCGGCGCCGTCTGGGACGACATCGACCGCGAGGGTCGTCAGGCCACGCTCGACACCCCCGGCAACGAGATCATCGTCGCCAGCCCCGAGGATCAGGCGGCATTCGCCAAGCTGGCCGAGACCGTCAAGGCACAGGTGTTCAGCAGCATCAGCGCCGCCGGTGCCGATCCCGAGGCCGCCTATGCCGAGATCCTGACGCTGATCGCCAAGTGACGGGCTGGTCAAGCGCATGTCATCGTTTCGAAACACTGTCGCCGCGGTCCTTGTGACCGCGGTGCGTTTGCCCAAAGGGCTGGCCATGGTGGCGCTGATGCTGCTGATGGTCATGACCTTTTTCGACATCGTGCTGCGGTCGGCCCTGAACGCCCCGATCGAGGCCTCGACCGAGCTGTCGCGCATCCTGCTGATGTTCGTCGTCTTCGCCGCCATGCCCGAGGTCACCCTGCGCGGCACCCATGTGGCGGTGGACCTGCTGGGTCCGACGCTGGATCGCATCGGTTTCGCCCGCATCGAGGGGCTGATCCTGATCGGCTCTGCCGGGCTGATGTACTGGCCCGACCAGAAGATCCTGACGCTCGCCATGCGCAGCAAGAGCTACGGCGACATGACCGAGTTTCTGCATATCCCCACCTACCTGCCGGCGCTCTGCGTCTTCGCCTTCATGGCGATGACCACGGTCTGTTTCGCCATCGCCGGGCTGTGGCTGTTGCTGACCGGGCAGACCTTCGGGTTTGACCGGCGGGAGGCAAAGGAATGGTAACTTCTATTTTGGGTCTTGCGGCCGTTCTGATCCTGTCGCTGCTGCGGGTGCCGATCGCCATCGCGATGAGCGTGGTCGGCGTCGTCGGCTACGCGATGGAGACCTCGATGTCGGCCTCGATCTCGATGGCGGCGCGGCTGATCACCGACGCGGCGCAGGATTACAGCCTGACGGTGGTGCCGCTCTTCGTGCTGATGGGGCTCTTCGTCAACAAGGGCGGCATGGCGGATGAGCTTTACGAGGCCGCCTATTCCTTCCTCGGGCATTTCCGCGGCGGGCTGGCGATGGCGACCATCGTGGCCTGCGGCGGCTTCTCGGCGATCTCGGGCTCGTCGCTGGCCACCGCCGCGACCATGTCGCGGGTGGCGATGCCGCAGATGCGGCGGTTCGGCTACAAGGACACACTGTCCACCGGCTCTATCGCGGCGGGCGGCACCTTGGGCATCCTGATCCCGCCCAGCGTCATCCTGATCATCTACGGGCTGCTGACCGAGACCAGCATCGGCAAGCTCTTCCTCGCCGGCATCGTCCCGGGGGTGCTGGGCATCCTGCTGTATCTGGTCGCGGTCCGCTATGCGGTCTGGCGCGATCCTTCGGCGGGGCCGGCGGGCGAGCGGTCGACCATGCGGCAACGGATGCAGGCGCTGCGCGGGGTCTGGGCGATCCTGCTGCTGTTCTTCATCGTCATCGGCGGGCTTTACGGCGCGCTGAACTTCTGGCCGATCTACATCACCTTCTCGCCGACCGAGGCGGCCGGGGTGGGCGCGACCGGGGCTTTCCTGATCTCGCTCTTCCGCGGCCAGATGAAGCTGCGCGACATCGCCTCGGCACTGTCCGAGGCGGTGACCACCACCGCCTCGCTCTTTGCGGTGCTGATCGGCGCCTGGATCTTCTCGAACTACGTCAACATGGCCGGGCTGCCGACGCAGCTGCAGACCCTGGTGCTCAGCTGGGGAACCTCGCCCTTCCTGGTGATGGCGATGATCATCCTGATCTACGTGCTGCTGGGTTGCGTGTTCGAAAGCATGTCGATGCTGCTGCTAACGGTGCCGGTGTTCTTCCCGGTGATCCTGGCGCTGGGGTTCGACCCGGTGTGGTTCGGCATCGTCGTCGTGGTGGTGGTCGAGATCAGCCTGATCACCCCGCCGGTGGGGCTGAACGTCTTCGTGCTGAAACGGGTGGTCGACAACGTCTCGACCCGGACGATCTTCAGCGGGGTGACGCCCTTCTGGATCGTCGACCTGATCCGGCTGGCGATCCTGCTGGGCATTCCGGCGGTGACGCTGTTCCTGCCCAACTCGATCCACTAGCCCTTGTCAGAGCCTGATATCCGGCCCCGCCATCGGCGGGGCCGGATGCGTTTCAGCAGGCGCGACACTCGGGCAGCTGCGCATATTTGCCGCCGAAGAACAGCAGCGGGTCGACCTGATCCTGGGGCGCCTCCATATGCACCGGCCGACCAAGGATGATGCGGTGATCGCCGCCCGGGAACACCTCGTGCAGCTCGCACAGGAACACCGCCGCCGCATCCGCCAGCCGCAGGAAGCCGCGGTCGCGGACCATCGGCACCGCGCCGATATCGCCGCGCCCGGCGAAGGCGTTCGAGATCGCGGTCTGATCCCGGTTGAGGATGTTCACCGAAAACCGCCCGGCGCGCAGCACCGCGTCGGCGCTGCGGCTCTCGTTGCGGGCGCAGAACAGCAGCAGCGTCGGATCGAGGCTGACCGAGGTCAGCGAATTGACGGTCATGCCGCAGGGCTGGCCGTCGTCCTCGGCCAGGATCACCGCCACGCCGGTGGCGAAGCGGCCGATCAGATTGCGGAATTTCTGAGGGTCTTGAGCATGCATCGGAATACCTGTTCGCGGGTTCGAGATGCCCCCAGGATGCCAGCCCGGCGCCCGCCGGTCGGTATCGCCAGCTACCTTGGCCGTCTCAGTCCCGGAACCGGTCGGAAATCAGCAGGATACGCCCGTCGACGATGGCGATTTCGCCGCGCTCCTTCAGCCGGCCCAGCGTGCGGGTGACGGTCACCCGGGTGTTTCCGGTCATCGCCGCGATCTGTTCATGGGTCAGCTTCGGCACGATCAGCTTGCCGTCATCGCGGGTCTCGGCAAAGATCCGCGCCAGCCGGCCGAACATCTCAAGGATCCGCGTCTCAGGCTCGCGCGACGACAGCTGTTCCAGCCGCACCGCCAGGACCCGCTGCTTCAGCGCGGTCACCTGCAACACGGCGGCGACGAATTCCGGGCTGTGCGCGGCGAGCTGCGGCAGCTTGGCGGCGTCGAATTCCAGCAGCTCGGTCTCCTCCAGCGCGGTGGCGCCCGAGAACCGCGGCAGCCCGTCGATCGCCGCCCCCTCGCCACAGACAGTCTGCGGCCCCATCAGCTCCAGGATCACCTCGGTGCCATCCTCGCGGATCATGGCGATCTGCACCAGCCCCGACACCACCACGTAGAATTTCGACGACACGCTGTCCTGGGCGTAGATCTCCTCATCCTTGTGGAAGTGGCGCCGGCGGAACAGCGTCTTGTCCTTGACCATCGAGCTCATCAGCTCGTCCGACATCAGCCATGTGCCGTTGGGATTGAGTTCCATTTTCGACCCTTCGCGCTTTCCGTCCCGTCCGATGTATCCGACGATACCGAACTGGCCGCCCGGTCTCTGTAGCCTCGGTTACATCGACAGTCTGGAGGTCCATTAAGTATGTCAAATCCATCGGTGGCGGAAATCCGCCCTGAAACCGCGGACCCGGCCACCGCTGCCCGGGCGCTGCAACCCTGGCTCAAGGCGCAGGCAAACCGTATCGAGCAGACCAATTGCATTCCCCCCGATGTGAAAGACAAACTGGTCGAGGCCGGGCTGTTTCGGATGACCGTGCCGCGCCGCTTCGGCGGGCTTGAGCTCGACCCGTCGGAAACCACCCGCGCGGTGTTCGAAGTGGCCCGCGGCTGCGGCTCCTCGGCCTGGCTGACCGGGCTGGTGGCCGCCAATGTGATGATGGTCGGCAAATTCTCCGACCGGGCGCAGGCAGATGTGTTCACCTGCGGCCGCCCTGCCATCGTGCCGATGCTGACCGGCGGCGTCGGCTATGACATTTCGATCACCCCGGTCGAGGGCGGCATCCGGCTGAGCGGCAAGTGGCGCTATGCGTCCGGTATCGACATCGCCTCCTGGGTCGGGCTGCTGCTGCAACAGATGCCGGGGCAGGACGGCCCGCGCCCGGCGCTGGTGCTGGTACCGCAGGACGAATTCACCATCGACCAGTCGTCCTGGAATGTCGTCGGCATGCGCGGCACCGGCAGCAAGAATGTCGTGCTCGACGACGTCTTCGTCCCCGAACATCGCTTCATGGACTGGGCGGTGCTGCAAAACGGCGGCCGTCACCCCGACTGCAGCAACGACGGCAGCATCTACCGCTATCCGCTGAACTCCGCCTTCGCGATCTCGGTGGCCGCCCCCACGCTGGGCACCGCCGCGACGGTGCAGGAAACCTATGCGGATATCGTCAAGGGCCGCGTCGCCTCTGGCACCGGGCTGGCGCAGGTGCAGGACCGCATCGCCCAGATCGCAGTTGCCTCCGGCGCGGCGATCATGGACGTGCTCTGCGATGGCCTGGTGGCCAGCGCCGCCGAGATGACCCGCCGGGTCGAGGCCGGCGAGACCATCAGCCTGCAGGACCGGGCGCTGTTCCGCATGCGCATCGCCACCTCGGTCTCCATCGCGCTGGCCGAGGCGCAGAAGGTGTTCCGCTCGGTCGGCGGCAGCCTGCTGCCGGTGGGCAGCCCGCTGGAACGGCTGTTCCGCGACATCCACGCGATGAGCTCTCACTTCCTGTTGCAGGAAGATCCGATCGGCGAGCTTTACGGCCGCATGCTGCTGGATCTCGACCTGCCCCAGAACGCACGAATCTAACCAAGGACACGGACAAGGAAACGGACCAAACATGACCAAGATCACCACCAACCCCGATCATCCCGCCTTCAAGGCCGCCGACGGCAGCAGCATCTTCGACAAGTTCGGCTATTCCGCCGCCGTGCGCGCCGGCGATTTCGTCTATGCCGCCGGCCAGATCGGCCTGAACCCCGACGGCACCATCCCGGAAAGCGACGCAGACCAGATCCGCAACGCCTTCGACCGGCTGAAGATCGTGCTGGAGGCTGCCGGCTCCTCGCTCGACGATGTGGTGGAGCTGATCACCTATCACGTCGGCATCAAGAACAACCTGGCCGATTGCGTCGCCATCAAGGCCGATTACATCAAGGCGCCGTTCCCGACCTGGACCATCCTCGAGGTCGCGGGTCTGGCCCGCCCCGAGCTGATCATCGAGATCAAGGCCGTGGCCTATACGCCGCTGGCGAAATAACCGCCATCTCCCCCGGGGGCGCGCGCACCGCCGTCCCCAGCCGACTGGAAGAGGGGCCTGTGGCCCCTCTTTTCGTGCCTGCCCACTGCCGCCCCCAAGGGCGCAGGCCCCCGCGAGTCGCGCCCCGCGCCGGCAACGTCGACGACGGCGCGCCTCCGGCCTATGCGCCCCACCGGCAGGCGCCAAGGCGACTCGCACTGACCTCACCGCCTGACACGCCTTGCCGCGTCCCGCCCCGATTGGAATGAGTCTTGTCATCGGCTCCGACGCTGCGCGACAAGGGCGCCTCATCACGAGAAGATTCGCGCAGCCGCGCAGACAGGACATCCGCGCGCAACGATCAGTGTAATTCTAGGGAAAGAGTGGTGAGCCGTGCAGGATTCGAACCTGCGACCCACTGATTAAAAGTCAGTTGCTCTACCAACTGAGCTAACGGCCCACTCTCGAACGCGACACCGGGGTGTCGCGCGGTACTGCTCTCTATGCCAGACCCAGGGCAGGATCAACGCCTAAATTGCAGCCCGGTGCGGGAAAATCTCAACGCCCGCGTTCCGGTTGGCGGCCTAACTAGAAAAGCCGCGCGACAGGGTCAAGAGCAAATCTTAGGTTTCTTTGCGCAAGGCTGGATTCCCCTTCGGCGCAGGGCTATATGCCCGCCATGACACGCCAAGCAGATACCGGTTTGCCCTTTATGAAGATGCATGGGCTGGGCAATGACTTCGTCATTGTCGATGCCCGCGCGCATGCGGTCGATCTGCCGACCGCGCTGGTGCAGGCCATCGCGCACCGCAACTTCGGCGTCGGCTTCGACCAGCTGGCGGTGATCGAATCGGGCGCCGCCGGCTCGGGCGCCGACGCGCATCTGATCTTCTACAACGCCGACGGCTCGACCTCGGCCGCCTGCGGCAATGCCACCCGCTGCATCGCCCGCCACCTGATGGCCGAGAGCGGCAAGGCCGCGCTCACCCTCACCACCGAGCGCGGCACGCTCTACGCCCGCGACGCAGGCGACGGGCTGACCTCGGTCAACATGGGGCAACCGCAGCTGCGCTGGGACGAGATCCCGCTGGCGCAGGAGATGGACACCCTGCGCCTGCCGATCGAGGGCGCGCCGACCGCCACCGGCATGGGCAACCCGCATTGCACCTTCTTCGTCGAGGATGCCGAGGCGGTGGATCTTGAGGGCCGCGGCGCCGCGATCGAACACCATCCGCTCTACCCGCAGCGGACCAACGTGCAATTCGCCACGCTGATCGGCCCCGACCACCTGCGCATGCGCGTGTGGGAGCGCGGTGTGGGCCCGACGCTGGCCTCCGGCTCCTCCTCCTGCGCCACCGCCGTTGCCGCCGCCAGACGCGGCCTGACGGGCCGCAGCGTGACCATCGAGCTCGACGGCGGCACGCTGCGGGTCGACTGGCGCGACGATGGCGTCTGGATGACCGGGCCGACCATGCATGTGTTCTCCGGCACGCTGACCGCGGCCTTCCTGGACAGCGCCGGATGAGCGCGCCGGTCTTCACCACCCTGGGCTGCCGGCTCAACACCTACGAGACCGAGGCGATGAGGGAACTGGCCGCCGGCGCCGGTCTGGAAAACGCCGTCATCGTCAACACCTGCGCGGTGACGGCGGAGGCGGTGCGCAAGGCCCGGCAGGAGATCCGCAAGCTGCGCCGGGAAAATCCGCAGGCCCGGATCATCGTTACCGGCTGCGCCGCCCAGACCGAACCGGAGACCTTCGCCGCCATGGCCGAGGTCGATCAGGTCATCGGCAATACCGAAAAGATGC
>JBFXGQ010000171.1:0-8382 GCA_050177915.1 Pseudodonghicola sp.
GCCGGATAGGCGCGCTCCATGTTGGAGGCGGCGCAGATCACCAGGTCGATGTCCGCCGGCGTCCTGCCGGCCTGCGCCAGCGCCTTGGTCGCGGCATCGAGCGCCATTTCCGCCATCAGCGAGGGTTCGTCGTCGCTGCGCTGGCGCAGCAGCGGGTGCATGACCTGCGGGTCGAGCACGCCGGTCTTGTCCATCACATGGCGCCGTTCGATGCCGGAGGCCTTGAAGATGAACTCTTCCGAGGAATGCTGCATCGGTTCGGCCTCGCCGGCGGCGATGGCGTCGGCGTCGGCGGCGTTCATGCGGTCAGCATAGGCGTTGAACGCGGCGACCAGTTCGGCGTTGGTGATGACCTGTGGCGGGGTGAACACCCCGGTGCCGGTAATCGCGGGCCTGTACATGCTGTAGTTCTCCTGCGCAGTTGGGCGATGTGGCCCAAAAGCGGGGGGGAGGTCAACCCGGCGCGCGACCGGTCGCCGGGGCGGCTGTCGCGTCAGATGAAGGGGACGAAGGGAATGCCGCCGCAGGCCGAAAGCGCCAGAAGGGCGGTCAGGGAAAGAAGAATGCGCATGGGAAATGTCCGGGGCTGCTCGTTCTGCCTGTACTGTTTCGCAAGGGTCGGGCAGGGTCAAGGCCGGGCCGCGCGCCGGCGCCGAACAATCTTTGCCGGCGGGTTTCACAAAATGGAAACCCGGCATAGATACCCCTTACAAGGACCGCCGTCTCGCGGCGGATGCAGCGCCAACGATCAGGACCCGCCGACGTGACCGACAGCCGTCCCATTCCCCCCGCCGACGACACCCCGCATCACCCGCACGATCCCGATCGGGAACTGGCGAACATGGCCGATACCGCCTTTCGCGCCGGCATCAGCCAGATGACCGCGGGCCTGTCGCCGTCGTCGCTGCTGCTGCACTATTACGACTGGGCGCTGCATATGGCGATGTCGCCGGGCAAGCAGGCCGAGCTGGTGCAGCTGGCGGCGGAGAACTGGATCGAGTTCAACCGCTATCTCACCCGCTGCACCCTGCATCACGACGGCGGCACCTGTGTCGAGCCCGACAACCGCGACCGCCGCTTCAAGCACGAGGGCTGGAGCCGACAGCCCTTCAACGCCTTCCAGCAGGCCTTTCTGCTGACCCAGAAATGGTGGGACGAGGCGACGACCGGCGTGCGCGGCGTCTCTCGCGCCGACGAGAAGGTGGTCAATTTCACCGCCCGCCAGTTGCTCGACGCGATGGCGCCGACCAATTTCGTCCTGACCAACCCCGAGATCCTGGCGAAGACCGCCGAGACCGGCGGCCGCAACCTGATCGAGGGCATGCGCAACTATCAGGAGGATCTGCGCCGCGTCCTGCTGAAGGAGAAGGCGCCGCTGTCGGAGGACTACCGCGTCGGCGAGACGGTGGCGGTGACCCCCGGCAAGGTGGTGTTCCGCAACCGGCTGATCGAGCTGATCCAATACGCGCCGACGACCGAGGTGGTCCAGCCCGAGCCGATCCTGATCGTGCCGGCCTGGATCATGAAATACTACATCCTCGATCTGAGCCCGGCGAATTCGATGGTGAAATTCCTCACCGATCAGGGCTTTACCGTCTTCATGATCTCCTGGCGCAATCCGGATGCCGACGACGCCGACCTGGGGATGGAGGACTATCGCCAGATGGGGCCGATGGCGGCGCTGGCCGAGGTTCAGAAGATCACCGGCGCCGCCCGCGTGCATGCCACCGGCTATTGCCTGGGCGGCACGCTGCTCAGCATCACCGCGGCGGATATGGCCCGCGACGGCGACGACCGGCTGGCCTCGATGACGCTGCTGGCGGCGCAGATGGATTTCACCGAGGCCGGCGAGCTCACGCTCTTCATCAACGAGAGCGAGGTGTCCTTCCTCGAGGACATGATGTGGCGCAACGGCTATCTGGACGCCTCGCAGATGGCCGGCGCCTTCCAGCTGCTGCGGTCGAACGACCTGATCTGGTCGCGGTTGCAGCATGAATATCTGATGGGCGAGCGGCCGGGCTCCAGCGACCTGATGGCATGGAACGCCGATTCCACCCGGATGCCCTATCGGATGCACTCGGAATATCTGCGCCACCTGTTCCTGGACAACGATTTCGCCACCGGCCGGTTCGAGGTGGACGGTCACCGGGTGACGCCGCGCGACATCCATGTGCCGATCTTCGCAGTGGGGACCGAAACCGACCATGTGGCGCCGTGGAAATCGGCCTACAAGACCGGGGCGCTGACCCGGTCTGACGTGACCTTCGTCCTGACCAACGGCGGGCATAACGCCGGCGTGGTGTCGGAGCCCGGCCATCCGCACCGGCACTACCGGATGGGGCGGCCCTATACCAACAACTACTTCATCCCCGCCGACGAATGGGTCGAGAGCGCCGAGGATCACGAGGGCTCGTGGTGGCTGGCCTGGGCCGACTGGCTGAAGGCGCAGCAAAAGGGCGAGCCGGTGGCGCCGCCCGAGATGGGCACGGCGATCTGCGACGCGCCGGGAACCTATGTGCTGATGCGGTAGGCGCCCCCGGGCCCAGCGATCCGGCGGAAAAAGCAAACGCCCGGCGCATGCGCCGGGCGGTGTCGTTTCGCGGATCGCCCGCGGGCAGGGGGTCAGGCCTGCAGGCTCTTGACGCCCACGTCGCCCTCGGCCTGCGCCTTGATCGCCAGGGCCGCGGCATGGGCGCCGGCGGCGGTGGTGAAATAGGGGATCTTGTCGTAGAGCGCGACCGAGCGGATGCCCTTGGAGTCCTCGACCGCCTGGGCGCCTTCGGTGGTGTTCATCACCAGCTGCACCTGACCGTCCTTCATCATGTCGACGATGTCGGGGCGGCCCTCATAGACCTTGTTGACCAGATCGCAGGGCACCCCGTGGCCGGCCAGCCAGTCGCGGGTGCCGCGGGTGGCGACGATGGAGAAGCCCAGATCCACCAGCGTGCGGGCGGCCTCAAGCATCAGCGCGGTCTTGTCGGCGTCCTTGATCGAGATGAAGGCACGGCCGTCGCGCGGCAGCGCCATGCCGGCGCCCATCTGCGCCTTGAGGAAGGCGCGCGGGAAGTCGCGGTCCCAGCCCATCACCTCGCCGGTCGAACGCATCTCCGGGCCCAGGATGGTGTCGACGCCGGGGAAGCGGGCGAAGGGCAGCACCGCCTCCTTGACCGAGAACCAGGGCATGTTGGGATCGGCCAGCGTCATCGGATCGGCCAGCGGCAGCGTGGTGTCGTAATCGGCGTCCTGCTGATAGGGGGCGCGCTGCGGGAAATTGGCGAGCTTTTCACCCGCCATCACCCGCGCCGCGATCGAGGCGATCGCCGAATCCGTCGCCTTGGCGACGAAGGGCACCGTGCGGCTGGCGCGCGGGTTCACCTCGATCAGGTAGATCTCGCCATCCTTGATGGCGAACTGCACGTTCATCAGCCCGACCACGTTCAGCGCGCGGGCCAGCGCGTTGGTCTGCTCCTTGACCTCGGCGATCAGCTCGGCCGACAGCGAATAGGGCGGCAGCGAACAGGCGCTGTCGCCGGAGTGCACGCCGGCCTCCTCGATATGCTGCATGATGCCGGCGACATGCACGTCGGTGCCGTCGCAGATCGCGTCCACGTCCAGCTCGGTCGCACCCGACAGGTAGCTGTCCAGCAGCACCGGGCTGTCGCCCGAGACCACCACCGCCTCGTTGATGTAGCGCTTCAGTTGATCCATGTCGCGCACGATCTCCATCGCGCGGCCGCCCAGCACGTAGGAGGGGCGGATCACCAGCGGGAAACCGATCTGTTCGGCGATCTTCAGCGCCTGCGCGTCGGTCGAGGCGATGCCGTTCCGCGGCTGCTTCAGCCCCAGCTCGTTGACCAGCGCCTGGAACCGCTCGCGGTCCTCGGCCAGGTCGATGGCGTCGGGCGTGGTGCCGAGGATCGGAATGCCTTCCTCTTCCAGCGCATTGGCCAGCTTCAGCGGCGTCTGGCCGCCGAACTGCACGATCACCCCGTGCAGGGTGCCGTTCTGCTGTTCGACTCGCAGGATCTCCATCACATGTTCGAAGGTCAGCGGTTCGAAATAGAGCCGGTCCGAGGTGTCGTAGTCGGTCGACACCGTCTCCGGGTTGCAGTTGACCATGATGGTCTCATAGCCCACGTCGCTCAGCGCGAAACAGGCGTGGCAGCAGCAATAGTCGAATTCGATGCCCTGGCCGATCCGGTTCGGGCCGCCGCCCAGGATGACGACCTTCTTGCGATCCGACGGGCGCGCCTCGCATTCCACCTCGCCCATCATCGGGACTTCGTAGGTGGAATACATATAGGGGGTCTGCGCCTCGAACTCGGCGGCGCAGGTGTCGATCCGCTTGAACACCGCAGTGACGCCCAGGTTGCGGCGCGCACGGCGGACGTTGTCCTCGTCCCGGCCGGTCAGCGCGCCCAGGCGGGCATCGGTGAAGCCCATCATCTTGAGCCGCCGCAGCCCGTCCTCGGTCACCGGCAGGCCGGTCTTGCGCAGCTCGGCCTCGGTCTCGACGATCTCGCGGATGCGGGCCAGGAACCAGGGGTCGAACTTGGTGACGCCGTGGATCTCGGCATCGCTCAGCCCGTGGCGCATCGCCTGGGCGATGGTGCGCATCCGGTCGGGGGTCTGTTTGCTGATCGCCTTGATGACGGCGGCCTTGTCGTCGCCGGCCTCGTCCCAGGGGCCGACCGACACGCCGGGGATCGCCACCTCGTCAAAGCCGCTCAGGCCCGATTCCATCGACGCCAGCGCCTTTTGCAGCGATTCGTGGATGGTGCGGCCGATCGCCATCGCCTCGCCCACCGATTTCATCGCGGTCGACAGCACGGGTTCCGAGCCGGGGAATTTCTCGAAGGCGAATTTCGGGATCTTGGTGACGACATAGTCGATGGTCGGCTCGAAGCTGGCCGGGGTCACCTTGGTGATGTCGTTGTCGAGCTCGTCCAGCGTATAGCCCACCGCCAGTTTCGCGGCGATCTTGGCGATCGGGAAGCCGGTGGCCTTGGAAGCCAGCGCCGAGGACCGCGACACCCGCGGGTTCATCTCGATCACCACCATGCGGCCGTTTTCCGGGTTCACCGCCCATTGCACGTTGGAGCCGCCGGTCTCCACCCCGATCTCGCGCAGCACGGCGATCGAGCCGTTGCGCATGATCTGGTATTCCTTGTCGGTCAGCGTCAGGGCAGGGGCCACGGTGATCGAGTCGCCGGTGTGCACGCCCATCGGGTCGACGTTCTCGATGGAACAGACGATGATCGCGTTGTCCGCCTTGTCGCGGACCACTTCCATCTCGTATTCCTTCCAGCCCAGCAGGCTTTCGTCGACCAGGATCTGGCCGACCGGCGAGGCATCCATGCCCGAGCGGCAGAAGTGGATGTAATCCTCGCGGTTATAGGCGACGCCGCCGCCGGTGCCGCCCAGGGTGAAGGCGGGGCGGATGATCGCCGGCAGGCCGATGTCCTCCAGCGCATCCAGCGCGATCTGCACGCCGGCCTCAAGGTCGAAATGACCGTTGGCCTTCTTCGGCGCGGTGACGATGGTGGCGCGCGGGTTTTCCAGCCCGATCCGGTCCATCGCTTCGCGGAACAGCGCGCGGTCCTCGGCCATCTCGATGGCGTCGCGCTTGGCGCCGATCATCTCGACGCCGAATTTCTTCAGTACCCCCATCTCCTCGAGCGCCAGTGAGGTGTTCAGCCCGGTCTGTCCGCCCATCGTCGGCAGCAGCGCGTCGGGGCGTTCCTTTTCGATGATCTTGGCGACCACCTCGGGCGTGATCGGTTCGATATAGGTGGCGTCGGCCAGGCCCGGGTCGGTCATGATCGTGGCGGGGTTCGAGTTCACCAGGATCACCCGATAGCCCTCTTCCTTGAGCGCCTTGCAGGCCTGCGCGCCGGAATAGTCGAATTCGCAGGCCTGCCCGATCACGATGGGACCGGCGCCGATGATCATGATCGAGGAGATATCGGTTCTTTTGGGCATGGCAGACCTCTTGAGTGGGCGGCTTGAGTGGGCAGCGGGCGCGGGGGGAGGGGCCGCGCAAATTGTCGTGGGTTATAGACATGAAGGCCCAAGGTGCAAGGGGGTCTGACCCTGCTTTGTGCGGGACGCTGCACGAGGCGTTGCAGGAGGTGCAGCACGGGGCTTGGTGCGGGGTGTCGCGCAGGGGTCGGTGCGGGCGGGTGTCGCCATGGCCCGATGTGCCGCTGCGCGCCGGCGCCGGATCATGCGGCCCGGTCGGCAGGATCGGCCCGGGCGGCGCGATTCGGCCGCCCGGCTGCGCGCGGTGAGATATCGCCCTATTCCGCCGCCTGGCTCGCCGCCGGGGCGACGGGGACCTCGTAGAGATAGTCCCGGGTCAGCGGCACGGCGTCGCGGCGATGGCCCAGCTGGAACTGGAACACCGCCTGCTGCTCCTCCTCGAAGGTCATGAAGCAGGCGATCAGGTAATAGCGCCACATGCGGATGAAGCGGTCGTCGTAGCTTTGGCGCACGATGTCGATCTGCTCGTCGAACCGTTGCAGCCAGTGGCGCAGCGTCATCGCGTAATGCAGGCGCAGCACCTCGATATCCAGCGACCACAGGCCCGACTTCTCGATCGCCGGGGTCAGCTGCGACAGGCTGGGGATATAGCCGCCGGGGAAGATGTACTTGGTGATCCACTCCGCCTGCGCGCCCGGCGATTCCAGACTGCCGATGGTGTGGATCAGCGCCACGCCGCCGCTGTCCAGCAGGGCCGACACCTGATCGAAGTATTCGCCGTAATGCGGCACGCCGACATGTTCCAGCATCCCGACCGAGACGATGCGGTCGAAACGCTCGCTCAGGTCGCGGTAATCCTGCAGCCGGAATTCGGTGCGGTCGCCCAGCCCGGCCTCGGCGGCGCGCCGCCGCGCCGTGCCCAGCTGGTTCTCCGACAGGGTGACGCCGGTGACATGGGCGCCATAGTCGCGCGCCAGCGTCAGCGCCATGCCGCCCCAGCCGCAGCCGATGTCCAGCACCCGCATGCCCGGTTCGATCTGCAGCTTGTTGGCGATATGCGCCTTCTTCGCCACCTGCGCATCCTCGAGGCTCATGGCGGGATCGGTGAAATAGGCGCAGCTGTACTGCATGTCCTGATCCAGGAAGAGTCGGTAGAGGTCGTCCGAGATGTCGTAGTGATGCGCCACGTTCTGCCGCGACAGCCGCGGCGTGTTCCGCTTGATCCAGGCCTGGATGGCATAGCGCATCCGGTTGTAGGCCCGGGCCCAGACCGGAATGTCGCTGTTGCGCGCGTTGCGCAGAATGACCCGGAACAAACCTTCAAGATCGTCATTGACGATCTGCAGCGTGCCGTCCATATAGCACTCGCCCAAGGCCAGTTCGGGCTTCAGGCACAACAGCCTGATCGCTTTTTCATCGGTCAGGCGCACGTCTGCGCCCGGGCCGGAGCCAGAGCCATAGGTTCTCGTCTGGCCGTCGGGATAGGTAACCTGCAGCCGACCCTGCCGGATCAGGCGCGACAACATACCGTCAAAAACAGTTGTCCACATGGGGCAAACCTCCGGATTCCGGGTTCGCTGATTTCTCTCGCCCTGCGACGTTACACCGCTTCTCGTGAATTCCAAAGCTTATCGCAATTCCGTCGCGTCACCTGTTGCTCCCTTGACTTCTCAGGCGCGGCGCGGTGTATCGACGCCACATTTCTGATCGCCCGAAGGATCGTTCCGATGCACGCCTATCGCAGCCACACCTGCGCCGACCTCACCGCCGCCGACGTTGGCCAGACCGTTCGCCTCTCCGGCTGGGTTCATCGGATCCGCGATCACGGCGGCATCCTGTTCATCGACCTGCGCGACCATTACGGCATCACCCAGGTGCTCTGCGACCCCGACAGCCCGGTCTTCGCCGAGGTCGAGAAGGTCCGGGCCGAGTGGTGCATCCGCATCGACGGCGCGGTCAAGGCGCGCGACGAGAGCCTGATCAACCCCAAGATCCCCACCGGCGAGATCGAGGTCTTCGTCCGCGACATCGAGGTGCTGGGCCGCGCCGGCGAACTGCCGCTGATCGTCTTCGGCGATCAGGAGTACCCGGAGGAAACCCGGCTGCGCTATCGCTATCTCGACCTGCGCCGCGAGGCGATGCAGACCAACATGAAGCTGCGTTCGGACGTGGTCGCCTCGATGCGCCGCCGGATGTGGGACCAGGGCTTCCGCGAATACCAGACGCCGATCATCACCGCGTCGAGTCCCGAGGGCGCCCGCGACTTCCTGGTGCCGTCGCGGCTGCACCCGGGCAAGTTCTACGCGCTGCCGCAGGCGCCGCAGCAGTTCAAGCAGCTGATCATGGTGTCGGGCTTCGACAAGTATTTCCAGATCGCCCCCTGCTTCCGCGACGAGGACC